>NZ_VIKZ01000005.1:47734-60408 GCF_009711985.1 Dolichospermum sp. UHCC 0260
GAAAGAAGAAAGAAGAAAGGAGAAAGAAAGAAAGAAAGAAAGAAAGAAAGAAAGAAAGAAGAAAAGAGAAAGAAGAAAGAAAGAAAATTTCTTCACCTCTCTCTTCTCTGTTAGATCAAACATAATAATCTGGAATATTTCATCCTGTTAATCCTTAAATCCTGGACATCCTGATTCAGACAATTAATCCTGAAATCCTGGACATCCTGATTCAGACAATTAATATTACTGAATACTCGACAAAGGTACACCTAACCACCCGGCAAAATTCTCCATTTCTGTGAAAGAAGGATTTTCGACAACTTTAAGTTGATACTTATTAGGAATTGATGCAGCTAGAGTCACAGAATAAGTCCGCAATTCATCTTGATGAAAAACAGTAACTTGAATAGAATCATTTTCCTGGTAATCCTTCAAACGTTCATTTAACTGATTTCCCACCCTAATCCCATCAATCGCTAACAATTCATCTCCAGCATCAATTCCCGTAAATTGTGCCGGTGAACCCGCTTCCACAAACTTAATTATCTCCCGTCCATTTTCAGTATTTATCCTCACACCCAAATAAGGTTCTTCATTCTTTTCCTCAACTAATTGCAAACCAAAAGGTTGTAAATATTGATTAAAAGGTAAATCTTCCAAACCATGAAGATAGCGTTTAAAGAAATCTCTTAAATCCATACCCGCTACAGACTCAATCACACCCTCTAATTGTTCGGGAGTATAACCAACTTCGTCCTTGCCAAACTTCTCCCACATTTGCCGCATTACATCATCTAAAGAAAGCTGATTCCCGTGATGAACGCGAATTAATAAATCTAATAAAAGTGACACCATTTCCCCTTTGATATAATAGGAAATTTGAGAATTACCACTATTAGCATCTGGACGATAAAGTTTAATCCAAGCATCAAAACTTGACTCCGACAAAGGTTGAACTTTTCGTCCTGGAGTCATCAAATATCTGGTAATTTCCTTACTCAAATAGTTTAAATATGCCTTGGTATTATAAATACCTGCCCGTAAAGGAATGATTAAATCATAATAACTGGTTGTTCCCTCGCAAAACCACAAAGATGGTGTATAATTTTCCTGATCATAATCAAACACTTCTAACCCCAAAGGACGAATTCTTTTAACATTCCATAAATGAAAGAATTCATGGGCTACCAATTGCAAAAATGGCTCATATTTATCCACAGTCCGAAATCCAAACTTTTGATAAATTAAAGAACAAGAATTTTTATGTTCTAAACCACCAAAACCCTGCTGAAGCAAATGCAGAAAAAATACATATCTGTCATAAGGTAAACCACCAAACATTTGTGATTCTACCTCAATAATTTTTTGGCAATCAGCAATCATTTGTTCTGGTTGAAAATTTCCTTTTCCCCAAACTGCTAATTCATGGGGTTTACCCAAAACTTCAAAATTATATAATTGATGACAACCAACTTCAAAAGGACTATCAACTAAAGTATCAAAATCTGCCGCTAAAAAAGTATTTACTGTTTCTGCAAATGTTGGTAAACTAGTAGTTACTTGCCATTGAGGGTTAGCAGGAATTACCCTTATCTGCATGGGAAAATTTTCCCAACCAGGGATTCTAAAAAACAAAGCTGCCCCATTAAAGTAACCGTGAGTAGCATCTAAATGATTTGTTCTTACTGTTAATTCATTAGCAAATACACGGTAATGAATAGTTACTTCTGAAGTATTGCCTTTTTCTACTTGCCAATGATTTTTACTAACTTTATGCCAAGATAAGGGTTGATTATTCGCAAAAGCCGCAAAATCCTGTAAATGTCTGCCATATTCCCGCACCAAATATGAACCAGGAGTCCACACTGGCATTTTTAAATCGAGAACTGCTGACGGATAGTTAACAATGTGTAAAGTCACCTCAAATAAATGGGTTTCTGGTTGAGACATTCCCACCAAGTAATGAATTTGTGGAGAGAGTTCTAAAATCATTTTGTGTGTTGAGTTTTGATTTACTTATCCATAATCAACAGTCTATCGTTAATCGTCAAGTATAGGCATATAAAATTAATAATATGATGTGTTTATGGTGATTTCATGTAAACCAAGATTATTGACTGATTTGTAAACCTACAATACTCTTAGAGTGGAGGTCTTTGCTGATTGTATCTAATCACAAAAGGATATTTTTTGTATAAGTTGTTAAAACAGTACCATCTTTTATGCAAGATTTGGGAAAAAACAAGCCAAGGAGTTATTAATTATGACAGTACCTTATGACGAACTGGTTTTTCAATCACCATATTTAGCTGTAGTAAAAGCAAAACAACTGCTAGAGGAGGGGAAAATGAAAGAAGTTGATGATATTTTAGAGAGTTTAGCCGAGTCTATGGGAAGATCAGAAAAAAGAGCAGTAATTAATCGCCTAACTCGATTGATACTGCATATAATTAAGTGGAAATGTCAACCGGAAAAACGTAGCGCTAGTTGGGTAATTTCTATTCGTTCAGCTAGGGCAGAAATTACTGCCAGTCAAGAAGAAATGCCAAGTCTCAATCGAGATTTTTTGGAATCAATTTGGAACAAGTGTTTTCTGGCTGCAAAACAGGATGCTAGAGATGAAATGGGTAAGAAACCAGATATTATTGCTTTAAGTTGGGATGAGGTTTTTAACGAAACTTATACACTTTGGGAGGATTAGAAAATTTCTATTTGGGAAAAAATCAGGTTATTTATCTTGATTTTTGGCTGTTCCCTCTTTCCCAATCATTACACTTCATTGCGAAATTAGGCAGTTAAGTAAAAAAAATGATAACTTCTAATCTAGTCTAGTAAAGCAATTACACCAAATTCATCAAGGAGAACCCAGTGGCAATGGAATCAAATATACTAACGGGCGCAACTGTAGACAACCAAGATATAAGTGAATACGTTGCTCATCTACAAATGCACATGGCACTACAAGCTCGAAATCTGGTTCCCAACTTGGTTCCCAACTGCAAACAAGCAATTTCAGATAGTCGTCAGCAATTACTTCATCAAACCCAAGCCGACTTTGAAAAATTCGCTTCTCGCCAAGGTCTATAGATTTAAAAGTATTTTGAGTAGAATTATCCTAGAATAGAAGCAGGTATTGTGGTTTTCACCTCAAAGGTATACTCACGGTTTCTGCTTTTTATATTTTTTTTACGTGGTCACTTAAAAAAATCACTCTTTGGGAGCAAGACCTAAGAGAAAAAAAGCCGTTAAAATGATTGCAGCATCACATCACCAATCCTATTTTTTAAAGGTTAAATGGCGGCTTGAATCAAAATGACTTCACTACTCCCTCGAAACCTCAGCGTTGTTATCCGACCAGTCCAACATAGGGATTTGGACGGAATTGATTGCTTAACTCAAGAATCATTGTCCCATCTTTCTCCCCAAGAAGCTGGTGCGGCCATGCGGCAAATGCAATGGCTACGACGCTGGTATGGGTTACTCAAATTCTTAAGTTGGTTTCCCAACCCATTACAGTATCGCTTCTGGGGCTATGTTGCCGAACAGGGACGGATACTACTGGGAATGATTCAAGTATCACCATTTAACCGAACCCGCAGCACTTGGCGAATTAATCGGGTAATGTTAGCAGGCACTGGCGACAGAATGGGAGTAGGTTCACAACTACTGCGCCATTGCTTTGAATCAATTTTAGAAGCGCGAACATGGATACTAGAAGTTAATATCAATGACGTTGATGCCTTAGCACTGTATCGCCACAATGGATTTCAACGGTTAGCAGAAATGACATACTGGGAAATTAGTCCCCAGTTATTAGCGGAATTAATTCAAACTGAACCAGATTTACCCAACCTCTTACCGGTGAGTAATGCTGATGCTCCGTTGCTATATCAACTGGATACAGCATCAATGCCACCTTTGGTAAGGCAAGTATTTGATCGACACACCCACGACTTTAAAACGACTTTGTTTGGGGCTATTATTGATGCTCTCAAGCAGTGGATGACAAAAACTGAAGTTGTGAGTGGTTATGTCTTTGAACCCCAGCGGAAAGCAGCCATTGGTTATTTTCAGGTGCAACTTGATCGCACAGGTGAAAATCCTCATGTAGCAACTCTTACAGTTCATCCGGCTTATACTTGGTTGTATCCTGAATTATTGTCTCAATTAGCCCGCATTGCTCAAGATTTTCCTCAACAAGGATTACAATTAGCTTCTTCAGATTATCAACCAGAAAGAGAAGAATATTTAGAGCGGATTGGGGCTAAACGCAAAGAACATACCCTGATCATGTCTCGCTCAGTTTGGCATAAACTGCGAGAATCGAAATTTGTCTCCTTAGAGGGGATTCAGTGGCAGGAAATGTTACAAGGACTACAACCAAGCCGGAAACCTATCCCTGGGGGGATGTCATGGATGCCGCAAACTCAGCAGGTGCATCCAGAAAGGGCTATACCAATGCAGTCAGAAATTGTGGCTTCTACTCATCAAAATCCTAACATGGATATACCCTGTCCATCAGATTCAGCCGCAGATGAATCCCAGGAGCAACAATAGCGTGATCTCTCAACAGCAATCAAAATCATTTATTTCCGCTTTGGGCGTGGATGTTGGTAGTAAACGCATCGGTTTAGCTGGATGTGATGGGACTGGGTTAATTGCTACGGGTATAACCACAATTGAGCGCAAATCTTTTGTTGAAGATGTGGAGAAAATTCAGCAAATAGTCAATGAGCGACAGGTACAAATCCTCGTTGTTGGTTTACCTTATTCAATGGATGGTACTATCGGGTTTCAAGCCCGTCATGTCCAGAAATTTGCGGCTAGATTGGCGGATGCGCTGAAACTTCCTTTAGAATATATGGATGAACGATTAACTTCTTATCAAGCGGAACAACTGATAATAGCTGAGAATCGCTCCCCATCAAGGAATAAGGGTTTAATTGATCGCAAGGCTGCTGCATTGATTTTACAACAATGGCTAGATGCTAGACGGAGTTCGGTACAGAGATCGGTAGCATTTACCGATGAGTGATCCCTTTTAAATGGTATTCTAAAAACTATTACAGATCATTTATTTGATCTTAATGATTTCAGTGTCTTTAGACCTGAGAGCGTCAGTTGGATCTCTCAATTTATGGTTGACATCGGCTGTCATTTAGCGGTTCAATGATTTCCATATATAAGAGTATTGTTACAGTTACATAATTCAGCTATGTATTCATCTCCACTTCCTGAAGACAATGATCACGATTCCGAAAGTTCTCTGATTTTAACAGATGAGCTAAAACGGACACTAGAATGTTACATTGAGCATACGCTCGATGTAGAGGGGGAAAAATATGTTCTCCTTCTGCCTATAGATGCACCAATAGAAATTTTTGCTTGGCAAATTGATGGCGACGAAGAAGAAGCCGTCTTGGTGGAAGATGATGAGATCATTGACGAAATTTTCGGCACTGCTCAAGCGGTTCTTTCTGAGCAAAACTTGATTCTCAAGAATACTGCTTATGCCTTAACTGTAGCAGGTGAGTTGCCTCCTGAAGATGAATCAAAATTCTTTACTTTAGAACTTGAAGATGAAGAAAACGGTTTAGAACCAGAGCAATTAATGGAAATTGCCACTTTTTATCATGATGAACAGGAGTATGCAATTTATACTCCCCTTGATCCCCTGCTCTTTTTTGCGAGAATGACTAAAACGGGTGAACCAGAATTACTTTCCCCCGAAGAGTTTCGTAAATTTCAACCCCTCTTAGAAGAACATCTGTTTAATGAGCTTGATTAATTGGTAATTGGTAATTGGTAATTGGTGATTGGTAATTTAATTAATTACTGTTGCCTTTTACCTTTTGCCTTATTCAAAAATCTAAATTTAGTTAGAGTTTGCTTAATAAATCTAAACTTCAAATTTTTCTTTCTTCCTCCTGACTCCTGAATGGGCTTAGTCCCTGCGCCCCTAGCTCCTAGCCTTCACAAAAAATTATGACTCGCAACCATCTATTAGAGCCTAACTTGATTTTATCAGGTTCAGTATTAACGCTGACACCAGGTGTCATCCAACAATATGGGCTGAAAGGGCTAGTATTAGATGTGGATGAAACTTTAGTACCCATGACAACGAGTTCTACTTTCCCAGAATTGCAAGCATGGGTGGCAGAAATTCGGATTTGTACAGCACTATGGTTAGTTAGTAATAATTTAAGTGAAGCGCGAATTGGTGGTATTGCCCGTTCTCTAAATTTACCTTATTACTTGGGTGCGGCCAAACCCTCCCGGCGGAAAATTCGGGCGGCGTTGCAAGAAATGAATTTACCTGCACATCAAGTAGGTATGGTAGGCGATCGCTTGTTTACTGATGTTTTAGCCGGTAATCGCTTGGGAATGTTTACAATTTTAGTCGAACCAATCATCCATCCCGATTTTACAGCCCTCCGTTCCCATCCTATCCGCAATATTGAAGTTTGGATATCTGAGATATTAGGCGCATCTATTACAATTAAAAATTAAAAATTGTCAGCGAAAATTAAAAAATCTCGGCACGTCTGAGGATATTTCTGAAGCCAGAAAAAGATATTGTCGCTTGATCAAAAATCCCCGACTTCTATTAATCTCAAAAGTCTATCATTCTAATCTCAAAATAACGTAGTATACTGGGGTTAATCGTATTTAACCGGAAGATGAAATACTTAACCCCAGAACAAGTTTATAAACAATAGACATCTCCGAGAATTAAATGTACGTGACTTGAAACCCTTGTAGAGACGTTCCATGGAACGTCTCTACGATCTTTTTAGGAGATGTCTAATGTAGTAAGTCTAGAATATGAAACGTATTGTCAAGAATCAGTTAACCGTTACGAGAATCGCTATTTTAGGGACTGAAAAACTAAATACTTGGAAATCTAACGAACTTGATTTAATTGCTTTGCGTTTGGGACAACTACGCTCTGACTTGTGGAATGAGTTCGGGTCGTTGAAAGCCTGGGGTGTGTCTAAATTTGAGATTGACAAACAGCTACGCACATCGAAAGACAAGTATCAATTACCTGCTAAGTTATGGGATTCAACCCTCTACGATGTAATTGATGATATCCACTTGGTTCAGGCTGCTTGTGTCGAAAAGGTGATGAAATCTTTGGGTCAATCGTTCCAATCATTCCCATCTAAAAAAGGGGTTTTACAACTTACATTAGAAAGTCGTGAATGGTTGGAACACCCCAAACTTTGCACATTGATGAGAAAGTTTTGGGATCGAGGTAACACAAAAGTTTGTAACCAAATTATTCTTAGGGCTTTTGATACTAAATTAGATAGCAAAGGTGTAGTGTGGTTGCGTTTCGGAGGGTTAACTCCATGTAAAACCCTCAAGTTACCAACGACTTTACCGACGGAAGTAAAATGTCAGTTAAGGCTAATCAAGCGTAATTGTAGATGGGAAATACATTACACGGCTGACATTGAAAAAGCTGAAAAAAAGACTCGAGGTAAAATAATTGGATGTGACAGAGGCTACACAGAAGTGTATGCCACATCTTCTAACGATGGTGCTAGATTTTTAGGCAATAATTTCGGTAAAATCCAAACAGAAGAGACTGATTATAGAACAGCGAAACAAGTTAAACGCGACAAAATCAGGTCAGTTTTTAATAAATCTATCGCTAAAGGAAACAGTGCTAAAGCTGATAGAATTAAAAGAATGCAGAATTTAGAATTTAGAATTTAGAATTACGTTTTGCAACGGGGATTTTACCCCGACGCAAAACCCGCTGCTTGTAGAAGCAGGGGACTTTAACCCCCAAAGGTAAATTAAACGGAATAACCTTGGTAAAATCAAGTGGAATAATCGGGAAACATCCTTTAAAGGTAGGATTAAAACAATCGTTTTTACAGCTACCCATGACTTGATGTTAAATGCAATTAAGGTAGCTTTTGAAGATTTGACGGAAGCAATAAAAAGCAAAAAGCCCATGAGAAAGCGCATGAAGAGAAATGTTTCTTCATGGTGCAAGGGGATGGTTGCGGATGCTCTCAAACAAGTTTCAACCCGTGTAGGTTGCACGGTTGTTAGTGTGAATTGTGCATATACGTCACAACTTGACTCCAGATTTGCTACCTTAACTGGTAGTAGAAATGGTGACAAGTTTACCGGACATGATGGGGTCGTAATGCACTCAGATACTAATGCTGCTGATAACGTTCTAGCAAGAATGAGTGATGTTGAAATCACTCGATACATGAAACATTCCGATGTAAAAGTAATCTTGCTAGAACGGACGCAGAAGTTTCGGGACTCCATAGTAATGGAAACCGAGGCGAAAACGGGCAAGGATAAGCCCCAGACTCTAGAACCTAAAAGCTCTCCTTACGAGTAAGGTCAATCAGAGAGCGAATTATCAGCAATTAACGCTGTTTGACCAAGGTTAAACTACGTTATTTGTGTATCTCGAGGATCTCAATTACTTACTTAGGACTAACTTTATCAATCACCTTGATTTTACCATCATCGCCCACAGTCCAGACATCATAAGTACCAATGACATCGCCATTAGCGTCAACATCTACATCACCGCTTGCGCCTTGATAATTAATCTGTTTTCCTGCTTTAAGTAGCTTCAATCCTTCACAAACATCACTAACTGGTGTACCCTTACCAGCAGAGACTTCCCGAATTTTACCAGCAATAGCAACCCCGGTATTTTCCTTCGCAGCTTGAGCGGCTAATACCAACAAAGCCGCAGCGTCCCAAGATTGAGGTGCGTATTCTCCAGGAGAACCGCCTTTTTTCTCTTTCCAAAGTTTATTAAAGTTTTCCAAACCTGGACCACTAGAACCAGGAACTGTCCCAATTGCCCCGGATAAAATATACTTACCATCACTAGCTTTGCCTACTTGATCAGGGAAAGTAGGGGATTTTACGCCGTCTGTCAGTAAAATTTGTACGCCTTTGGTGACACCTTGCTGATAAGCCGCTTTGAGGAATAAACTCCCAGTTTCCGCATATAACACCCCTAAAACTGCATCTGGTTTGCCAGCAAAAGCCGCAGTTGCTTCTGTATCAAAAGTTTGAGCTTTGGGATCATAGCGAATAGGTTTATCTTTATTAATTACTGTTCCCCCTAATTTTTCAAAAGTTTCCACAAATGCTTTTTCAAAACCTACACCATAGTCATTGTTAATAACTACTGTGGAAACTCGTTTAAAACCTTTTTTCCGAGCAAGTTGGGCTAAAGCCAATGCTTGGTAGGTATCTGGGGGAGCAGTCCGCGCCCAAAAGCCCTTAAAGTCGCCTTTTTTAGCTTTGTCGGTAAATACAGGACTGGTGCTACCAGGAGAAATCAGCATGACTTTATTGGGTACAGCCACAGAAACCGCCGCAGTGGAAACGCTACTGGCAAAAGAACCGACTACACCACCGACTTTATCTAAAGTTGCTAATTTGGTCATTCCCGCAGCACCGGCTTTAGGGTCTGTTTGGTCGTCTACTTGTACTAAACTGACTTTTTCACCATTCACACCCCCACAAGCGTTAACTGTGTCTACCAGTAAGGGAACTGAACCAACCATTTGTTGTCCAATAGAAGCCAAGTCACCAGTTGTTGGTAATAAACTCCCGATTTTCAGTCCTTTAGTATCACTGGTTGTAGTGGTAGCTGTTGGGGAGGTGGTACTATTTCCGGTAGATGATGAAGGATTAGGATTTTCACAAGCGGCTAACAAGAAACCACTGGCTAGGGTAGCTAGACTCAAGGCTAGGGAAATACGAATTTTTGCCATAGTTAATCACACAGATATTTAGAAAACTTGATGTAGATATATTTACATTAAGCCTTTAAATCGCAGATTATAACATCCTCACACTATCATTGGTTTTAAATTATAAGGAAGAACGCCGAAAACCCTTGAAAATGTGGCTGACTCAGGAAGCCACATTTGGGCTTTAGACAAGGGATGAAGGCTAGAGGCTTTCCTTTATCCTGCATTGACGTTAATTTGAAAATTTGAAATAATTTCAAATTTTAACTTACCTTTGGGGGTTAAAGTCCCCTGCTTCTACAAGCAGCGGGTTTTGCGTCGGGGTAAAATCCCCGTTGCAAAACGTAATTCTAAATTCTAAATTCTGCATTCTTTTAATCCATATTCGTGATAGAATTAAATTGTCACTAAAGACATAAAAAGCTACCGAGGGACTCTCGGAAAGTTACGCTTGTCAGATATGATTTCGCCCGCCAGGGCAAACGAAATCAGGGCAAGAACCCAAATATTTAAGGAACCCTGCCTGAAACTGGGATAACTGAGGGATATAGACTGAAACTCTCTATAGAATCTCCGCGTCTAAAGACGCGGAGAGTGTCAATCAAACCATAACTTTTTCACCAGGTTGAGGAGCAATTACCTGGGTTGTTAAATTGTTTTTTTCCAGTAATGTGCGAAATTCTTCTACAGTTCCCTTAGCTTGCAGGAATTTTACCAGTAGTCCTGCAAACAAAATATCCCCTCCGGCTGCGGTAGGGAGCATAAATCGAGGTTTTACCGATTTTGCTACTTCTAGGGCGCTATTCATGCCTTTGATAATCGGACCGAGTAGGGGTAAACTCAAATCAATGATTGGTGTAATTACTACGTCAATGGGTTCTATTTCTTGAAGTTGGGGGGAATGATAACCATGAGGTTCATAATACAATGTGGAATTATTTGCTAAATCTTTGAGTAGATAGCCGTTTTCTAATAAGGTTGGTCCAATGGGAGAACCGGGAACAGCTTTGATTTCTATTTGATGATTTAAGGTGAAGGTTTCACCATGATTGAGACTGATGATTTGTTGATAACCCAGTTGTTTGACAACTTTAGCCGCATTGGGGGAAGCGACAACGGGGATATTTTTGTTAAGCTGTTTTAAGGTGGGTGGGTGTGCGTGATCTTCTAATCCTTGAGAAAGCAAAATTAAGTTTATATTATCTGGTATTGACCGATCTTGAGTCCGAGAACCTTTAAATAACCAATCTAAATTATTAAAGGTTAAATCACCAATTAACCAGGGGTCAATTAGTATCCGCTGTTCACCAATTTCAATCAACCAACTATTACTATCTAACCAAGTAAGGTTCATAATTACAGAAAACGCTATATCCATAATCTAATTATACACAAGACGTAGAGGTTTAGCAATGCTAAACCCCTATAATATGTGCAGCAAAAGTGAAGATTTTATCTAAAAAGGTATATCTAATAATAATCGTTGTTCTTGAATATTTTGCCCTGTATTTTCATCATCATTATCCCAGTTTAGAGGATTATTAATAATGTATTTTCTGATTTCTTCTAAAGATGTTTTATTACGATTAATATGTTCATAAAAGTTTCTTTGCCATACAGAAGATATTCCTTTTTGATGGCAAATAATATTAATTTTCTTAGTAACAATACTTTTATAAGACCTGATGACGGTGGGAATTGATCCGGGAATCATTTTACCATAATTTCTGGTTTTGTCTTCTTTGGGAATTGTTTTAACTATCCATAATATGCCATGAATGTGATTTGGCATAATCACAAATACGTCTAAGTTGATATGTGGGAAATGTTGAGGAATTTCTTGCCAGCATTCATCAGCAATTGTTCCTAGCAAGTTTAATTTCATTTCCCCTTGTTTGATATCACCAAATATACATTGTTTGTCTTTAGTGCAAATGGTAATGAAATATGCCCCTTCTTGGGTGTAATCGTAGTCTTTTAATCTAATAGAACGACGATGGTGAATTTCTGGATTATAGGACACTTTGATGATGAGGGATTGTTTTGATGAATTTTTATATGATTATATATCATTCATGGGTAGGGAATGTGGGATTAATCGGTTGGTAGCGATACGGGTAGGGGTTTAGCATTGCTAAACCCCTACAATCATTGACGGTAGATGAGCGATCGCAATGTATCATTGAAAATAAACAAGCGGTGAGCTTTGCTATCGCATTTTCTACAAATACAGAAAAGCGATACACCAGTCTTAACGTTTTCCCACAAACGTAGGGGTTTAGCACTGCTAAACCCCTACAACGCTTTAAACACTAACTAAATAATAATTATCGGCATCAGAAACACCAGAACCGCTAATTGAATAAAATCCTTTGCGAATAGCAGAACCCAATGGAGCATTTTGTTCCCACATCCAAAAACCATCTATTGCACCTGCGCTATTAAGTCTGTATCCAGCAAAAATTCCGGTATGGTTATATGTACCATAATAACTATTATTTGTACCAGCAAAAGTGGCGATCGCCGTACCTACCGCAACATTGCCATTACCTATCACACTAACTCCTCGTTTCCAAGTACCTGCATTCCAATAAGGACTTGATCCAGAAATTGCTGTTGCATCAGCAACTAAATCCCAACATTCATAACCATAAGCATTATCAACATTTCTACTATATTTACCAATTAGAGTTTCATTACTAAGCTGTGTTAAATAGCTAGAAGTGGCCATTAAACCAGAGGGTGCATCCGCAGGAGTTAAACCTCCTCTTTCTTGCCATCCATTCCAATTTGTTCCATTAAATGAATCACGAGTATAAATTCGATCATCTGTTCCTTGTACAGCTTGAAATAATTTCCCATTAAAGACTTTTAACTCCGGATCAGCTAGAGTAGCACCACCAAAGTTTTGCCAACTTGTCCAATTGCTCCCATTAT
>NZ_VIKZ01000005.1:60751-75397 GCF_009711985.1 Dolichospermum sp. UHCC 0260
ACTTCTAAATCAGGTCCACCGAGAGTAGCACCACCGAAGTTTTGCCAAGCAGTCCAGTTAGTACCATCAGCAGAGGAACGATTATAAATTCCATTGTCAGTACCTCTGACTGACTGATAGATGCGGTTGTTAAATACTTCCATCGCAACCTTAGACATCTCAACAGCAATATTTTGTCCATTTAAAGTAAAAGTTGCTGTATCATCCTCACCATGCAATGATACCAATTCTCCCTCACTAATACTTTGCCCCCTTACCAACCGCGAGAAAATATCCCCTTCATCCCCAGCAGCATCCTGTACATTAATTTGACTATCTAAATAATGCCCAACCTCCTCTACTAAAACCCCTGTAACAGCCTCAATATTATCCTTATTAGCCCCTAAAAATTCCCCAGATAGATAAATAGTATTATTGTCCTTTGCATACGCTCCATTGAAGTTTTGACCAAATACTAATTCTATATGCGGTGTATTAGTAAAATTATTTCGCGCCCAATCTGTCAATATTTGATTAGCTGACTCCTGGTTATAAAGACCAAAAGCAGTCCCCATAATGTAATCTCTTTGAGAATTACCGCTTAGTCCACTCAGGATATATTTAGTTGCATTAATTGCCTGAACAACCGTATCAATAAACGGAACAGGTAACTGAGAAGAATTAGCAGGATTAACAGCGAATACAGGATCTTGATAATCGCTCAAACCTAGATTGTTGTAGGGGGAGGTAGGTATGAACCCTGATTGTTGAGAGTTTAAGGATAGCTCAAACATAGATGCCTTCTCATGTAAAGATTAGTGGTCTTGTTACCTTTCATTCTATGCGAGCCAGTATAGCAGCTTGTATACTTTAATTTTAAATAGTTAGTGAATTTTATTTTTTTAGTATCCGTATATTTATGCGTGCCAGCAGAAAATTTATCATCTGATCTCTGCTTGTAAAGCTGTTATCAGATTGATATAAGATGAATAAAATTAGCCACAACCTTGATGATTGCTGCTTCATGAGTGGTTCTAAGTGTAATCCTGACTTCTCAGTAATTTAGCGGAATTTATGTAAATTTTTGATAAAATTGTCAGAATCAGGATTAACAGGATTTTTTACAGCTAATTCCAGTCCTAAAATCCTTGTAGAGTCCATACATTCTTTATCATCAGTTGTCTATTGTCCCGCTAACATTTGTAGGAGTTTGTCCGCATTATGTAAATTACCAACCATGCGCCGAATTGGATGAGGCCAAACCTTAACTAAAGTAGGAGTAGCAGAAACTTGATCAATTTCTGCCTGTTCTGGATTGGTGAGAACATCAATAACTTTGAGAGTATAAGGATATCCTAGCGATCGCTCTAATGATTCGTGCAGGTTTTGTAAAATTTTTTCTGTAGTCGCACTATGACCAGCCACAAACAAACGCAAAACAAAGCCTGGGGGACCTGGGATCTTTTGTAGCACTGGTTGTGTATTAATGACTGGTTGCTGGTACTGTGAGGGAGAATCAGCCAAATCCAAACGCACAATTAAATCATGATCTTGCCAAAGTTGAGGAAATGTAGAACGATAAGTTGATAATACCAAGCGATCGCACAAACCATCTTGCCAAGGTGCTGATTGCCACACCAAATCCCCCGTCTCAAAAATCGCATTCAACACAGCCTGATGCCGAATCACCGCTGGATAAGCCTCCGCAAAGATTTGTACTTGTTGAGTTCGAGGATTTAACCAGTGATCAATAGTTGCAGTATAACAAGGAACTAAAAAATGTGGCGGCTCTGGTAAATCGAGGATTTCCTGCAAAGCCGCACATAAATGTAAATGCCATCGTCCTTGTTTACTAGGGTCAATACAATAAATTAAATCCCCTCCAGGCGTAAACAAAGCAATACCCTTAAACAACTGGGGTTTAGATAATTTGTCTAAATTCAACTTAGTCATTGGTCAGTTGTCAGTTGTTAATTAAACACGACCTCGGAGGAATTGCGCCATTTCGTTAGGAGTTGGCGACATTTCTAACGCCGTTTCCTCAGTAATCCGGCCTTCTTGGTAAAGATTGAGCAATGACTGATTCATTGTCACCATGCCATCAAAACCGGCTTGTTTCATTAACTCCGCAATCTCATCATACTTGCCATTCTTCACCCATTCCTTAACAGCCTCAGTATTAATGAGAATATCGTGGAAAGCCGCCCGTTGACCATCTGTAGTGCGGCATAAACCTTGAGCAATTACAGCTACTAAAGATTCCGCAAGCGCTATCCGCATAGCTTCCAGTTCTTCACCCGAATACAAATTGAGAATCCGTTCAATAGTTTTTACCGCACTATTAGTGTGCAGAGTTCCCATCACCAATTGACCTGTTTGCGCCGCTTTTAGTGCCGTATTTACAGTTTCCTTATCCCGCATTTCCCCCACCAGAATTAAATCTGGATCTTCCCGCAAAGCTGCTTTTAAAGCATTATCAAATTTGCGGGTGTGCATTCCCACTTGCCGCTGTTTAACTAAAGACTTACGACTTTGGTGGACAAATTCTACCGGGTCCTCAATCGTAATAATATGTTTAGCCATCTCCCGATTAATATAATCAACCATTGCTGCCATTGTCGTGGATTTACCTGAACCAGTAGGACCTGTCACCAAAACTAAACCCTTGTGATGGTGACAAATATCTCTAAACACTGGTGGTAAGCGCAACTGCTCCATAGATAGAATTTTGAGAGGAATTAACCGCAGTACCATAGCATAACCGCGCAGTGAATCAAACACATTAATCCGCACACGGGCAAAATCGTACTGAGTTGCACCATCAAATTCTAGCTGTTCTTGAAACCTTTGAATTTCTGCATCAGTGAGAATCTCCCGCAACCAATTCATAAAAGTCGGTTTATCAGCTTCGGGGTAACTTGTGGTCAGAATTTCGCCCCGGCTGCGGAAGCGGGGTATTTCTCCTACTCCCAAG
The DNA here is from genome assembly GCF_009711985.1 of Dolichospermum sp. UHCC 0260. Lineage (NCBI taxonomy): Bacteria > Bacillati > Cyanobacteriota > Cyanophyceae > Nostocales > Aphanizomenonaceae > Dolichospermum > Dolichospermum sp. UHCC 0260. The sequence continues at coordinate 63,705 of NZ_VIKZ01000005.1, forward strand.
TGAACATCAGAGTAACCTTCATCAAATGCTTCCTGGATAAGCTGTGCCAATGTCCGTTCTAAAGGTTCATCCGTGGGCGCATTGTCATAAGAATATATTGGTGGTGGCAGAGTAATTATTGACGGCGCTGGTGCATTCATTTCTAAATTTGCCGACTGATGCTGTATTTTTACTTTTGGCAAAGGTGGCGGCATTCTGAATGTTTGTGATTCTGTCATATATCTTCACTTTTGTTAATTGGTCAGTTGTCAGTTGTTAGTTGTTAGTTGTCAGTGGAAAATATTTTCCTTCTGTTCCCTGTCCCCTGCTTCCTGCTTCCTGCTTCCTGCTTCCTACTCCTCCTGCCTCTGTTATGCAGTCTTCTTAGTGGGTTATTCACCAATATACATATTTTTTAACACATACTGATTATCCTTGGTCTTGCATAGGATTTACGTAATATGTTAGTCGCTAATAATACAGAATAATTAAGGATAAAGAGGCGGGGCAAAGTGAAAGAAATTAAGAATTACCCATCATCTACAATCTGTTTTGATCACTTTTTGATAAATTATGAGAAATAATATCGTTTTTTATAAGAAATGTTAAGCATCTGGGTAATCAGATTGCGGGGATCAATATCTGCTTCTCATCTATCCTTAGTCTATATTTCTCAAGGCATAGACCAAAACTCTCTTCCCTACCTGTGGGTATATGTGAATTCTTATTCATAAGTAGAAAAAATCAACTGTAAACTTTAGTAAAGAAATGCTCATTTTGGAGCTAAGGTTTTATATACTAAATTTCACTGAAACAAAATCAGTTAATTCGCTTTCGAGTGATAAACAACTGAAATTTAAACTTGCTGTGTATTAGGAGGAAAAGTCATGGTTTCTGCTCAAAGCTCTAATCTAGTTCAGACCGACTCCTTGTTAATGATGAAAAGCTTTTTAATCTGGACATTTACATTGGCAGTGTGCTTGTTAGTCGTCGGCTTTCCATTGGTTGTATTGATGGCTACGGTTGGCTGTCTATTGTCCATTGTTTTACAATCTGTGATGCCCGCTAGTGCCGTGTTAATTGTGGCAGGTGGTTTAGTAATGTTTAATGTTATGGCAGTATTAATTGCTGCTGGAGTGCTAACAGCTAAAGGTATTCATCCTACGCAAATAAAATGGTTAAGTTGGTTGCATGGTAAAGCTGAAAAAGCCCAAACCACTGTTTATGCAGCTTGTCCTTTAACTTGTAAAATTAACCAATAATTATCATTGGCTAACACTCGACAAACAGTACATCTGCCCGGTTTATCCGGGTTTTTTAATGTTTATAAAAGGGAACAGGGAACAGGTAAGAGGTAAAAGTATTACCAATTACCAATTACCAATCACCAATCACCAATTAACTACTTGCCTAACTTAATAGTGTTGCCAATTGCAGTTAAACTGTCTTCAAATAAAGCCTCACGTCCCCAGCGTTGTACTTGTTGACTTAACAACGCTTCGGCTTTTTGTTCAGAAAGAGAAGTTACTTGTTGGAACAAGCCAGACGACTGAGCGCCTCCATGAGTTTCCATTCGCATACAACCGCCAGTTTCCGAACAAATCACAGTTCCGCAATTAGCTTGAATATTAGTAGAACTCAAACGCAAACCAATTAAATCACCGATAATTTCCCCCATATCAGCAATGGGAACACCTGCTAACTCAGCTTCTATGTGTTTTTGGTCTTGAGACAGGAACTGAATCGAGGTGATATTATAATCACCGTTTTCCTGTTTATAGGAAACTGGCTGCCATTCTAAGCGATTAGCTAACCAACCCAAATACAATAAGGCTTGAGCAGCATTGCCTTTTTCATAATCAATATTGACACGATCAATTTCTCTAAGAGCAGCGCGACGATTAGGCGCATCATAAGCTTGTGCTGTTAACTCCTGCCATGCTGACAACCGCCGCCAATTCAAATCAGCCAAAGGTATACCAGATTCTACTAACTTCTGCAAGCTGAGTAAATCATCTTCTGGTGTATTAAAGTTGCAGGAGTCAACAATGACATTATTGCAAACAGACGCTAAACGCCTAAACAAAGTATTGCCAGCATCTGGTGTAGCTTTCCACCAGAGGAACTTAGGCAAACCACCAATTAACAAAGCGGGAATCATGCCCCCAATCCGTTCTAAAGCTGCAACAGTACCAGTAAGGGTAATGTACTCACAACAGATAAGAGTGCTGGAAGATTGCTTTTGAATGGGACAATAGGCAGAAACTTGGGCTTTTACCCCTTCATCATCGCCGGCAATGGGACATAAAGCAATAATTCGGCAAGGGTTACGGGTAGCAATTTCGTCAGCAATAGTGGGACTGGTAGGACTAAAAGTATACCCCATAGCTGCACCATGATTATCTCCATTTGGTCCAGTGCGCTGCTTTTGGAAATATTCAGCCCGTAAAGCCGTCAGAGTTTCTGGTGTAGCAGTACCAGTTTCTGGAAGGTGGTGCTTTTTCTGGACTTCCTGTAAAGCTGTTTTAGTTTGTGGTCCGAGAATACCGTCAACTGGACCCTTGTAAAAGCCGGTTGCAGTTAACAAATACTGAGTTTCTTCCGGTTCATAAACTACTAAAGTAAATGTTGTGGCGCGGGTAGCAGCGGGTAAACCACCGTCTTCCCCTTGAATACCGTAACTTTGCCAAACTTGATTAAGTTCTACCTCAATTTCTGTGAGGGAAACATCCTTGGGCGCTTGCAAAGAAAAAATTGTCGGTGCTTGGGAAATCATATTTGTCAGTTGTTCGTTGTCAGTTGTTCGTTGTCAGTAGGGGCGAAGCATTTGGAAGATAAATTATCGGTCATTGCCAAAAATAGTTCTCCAAATGCTTCGCCCGTACAGTTGTTCGTTGTCAGTTGTTCGTTGTTTTGCTACTGACCAATGACCAAGGACTAATTAAAGTCTGCGCCAGCGGCGACCGTCTTGGTTGATTAGTAATTCTGCTTCTTCTGGTTCCCAAGTACCGGCTTCATACTGAGGAATATTCGCAGGATTGGCTGGTAAATCCCATACAGACAAGGCAGGTGTAACTACTTGCCAAGCCGCTTCTACTTCGTCCGCCCGTGTAAACAAAGTTTGGTCGCCCATCATACAATCAAGGAAGAGACGATCGTAGGCATCGGAAGTAGCAGAAATACCTAGAGAGCCGTAGCTAAAATCCATATCTACGGCACGGGTACGGAAATCACCACCGGGCATTTTCACATCAAACCGGAGGGAAATACCTTCATTGGGTTGTATTCGCATGGCCAAAACGTTGGCGTTTGTTTGTTGAGCCGCAGAGGGGAACATTCTCGAAGGAACTTCGCGGAAATGAATCGCAATTTCACTGACTTTTTTCGGCATCCGCTTACCAGTTCGTAGGTAAAAAGGAACACCTTGCCAACGCCAGTTATCCACCATGAACTTCATGGCCACGTAAGTAGGGGTAGTAGATTCAGGATTAACACCTGGTTCAGTTCGATACCCTGCCACCTGTTGACCTTTCATCCAACCCGCGCTGTATTGTCCACGAATTGCTGATTTTGACAAATTATTAACATCAGCTAAACGAGTCGCTTGTAACACTTTAACCTTTTCCGTGCGGATACTGTCAGCATCCATAGAGTTAGGTGCTTCCATGGCGGTTAAACAGTAAAGCTGCATGAGGTGATTTTGCAGCATATCTCGCAACGCGCCCGCACTTTCATAATAACCCGCCCGGTCTTCTACTCCCACAGTTTCGGCTACAGTAATTTGTACATGATCTACAAATTGCCGATTCCACAAAGGTTCAAAAATGGCATTAGCAAAGCGGAAAACCAGCAAGTTTTGTACCGTTTCTTTCCCTAAGTAGTGGTCAAGACGATAAACTTGGTTTTCTTTACAAACCTTTTGTACTACTTGGTTGAGATTTTGAGCGGAAGCTAAATCACGACCAAAGGGTTTTTCAATGACTAAACGCTGTTTTTCGGGGTCTTCTAGCATTCCTGCTAACCCTAGTTGCTTAATAGCTTCAGGGAAGAAATTAGGGGCAACAGAGAGGTAAAACATCCGGTTTCCTCTTGTTCCTCGTTTCTCGTCTAGTTCAGCTAATAGGGTTTTCAGTTTTTGGTATCCTGCGGGGTCATCTATATTCCCAGGACAGTAAAATAAACCTTGGGAAAAGTCTTGCCAAAGTTCACCTAATTCCACATTAGCGTGAGCTTCAGCCATGCCTTTTTGCATTTGCTCGCGGAAGTATTCGTGACTCCATTCCCGACGCGCTACACCCACAATGGTGGTTTCTGCGGGAATACGTCTTTCTCTCCGCAATTTGTACAGCGCTGGTACTAACTTACGCCAGGTTAGATCTCCAGAAGCACCAAAGATGACGATAATTTGTGGTTCGGGCATCCCTTGCTGCTGTAGACCGACGCGCAATGGATTTTCTAGCAGACTGACCATAGGATTTTAGATTTTAGATTTTAGATTTTGCCAGAGGTGAAGGGCAAGAAGAAAAAGATCTCTACTTCCTGATCTTTTCTTAAATTCCGCAATCTCCTCTATAGGTGAGAATAGCTTGACTTGACCTTTGAAAGAGTTCATGAATCACACGGAAAGGACACAGACAGGTTATTGCAAGTACATAGAGTACAGAATCAGAATTTAGAATCCAGAATTTAGAATCCAGAATCCAGGGAATAAATTCCCTGTCTTATAGCTAAAGTCGGTTAAAACCGACTGTTTTTCTGTTATTTGTTCTATGTGGAACATGAGGTTTGATTTTTTAATTAATTAGAGTTTTATCTAATTACCTGTTTTGATAAAAGACATGACCTTGGCTACATTTTCTTTACTACCAATAATTAATGGTGTCCGCTGGTGCAGTTTTGTGGGAATTACATCTAAAATATCCATTGTTCCTGTAGTCGCTATACCTCCAGCTTGTTCAATTAAAAACGCTAAAGGAGCAGTTTCATACAGCAAACGTAATTTACCTTCTGGTTTTTGTAGTGTGCCGGGATAGAGAAATACCCCACCCTGTAATAATATTCTGTGAATATCGCTCACCATTGCCCCACTGTAACGGGAACTATAGCCTTCTGTGCGATGAACATAACGGATATATTCTCTAAAAGATTCATCCCATTGCCAGAAGTTACCATCATTAACGCTATAGGTGGCGGCATGATCTGGCATTTTGATATTTTCTTGACAGAGAATAAACTCACCCAAACTAGGATCAAGAATGAATGAATGTACACCTGTACCTATGCTATAAACTAGCATAGTGCTTGGTCCATAGAGAATATATCCGGCTGCTAATTGCTTGCGTCCATTTGTAAGTAGATCCTTGGCTTCACCATCAGCATCTTCTCCTTCTTGCTGACGAATGGCAAAGATAGAACCTAAACTGAGATTGTTATCTGTGTTAGATGAGCCGTCAATGGGGTCATAAAGGAGAGTATAACGACCAATGGGGCAGTTTTCGGGGATGTAGTAGGGTTTTTCCATTTCTTCGGAAGCGAGACGACAGACTAAGCCGCTTTGCTTGAACACGGAAATAAATACTTCATTGGCGTAAACATCCATCTTTTTGACGGATTCTCCCTGGACGTTGACTTCTCCAGTAAATCCCAGCACCCCTTCCATTAAACCAGCGCGACTCAACCGACGGGCAACTAATTTACCCGCTAAAGCGATACGATTCATCAGCGCACTTAAATCCTGGGCATTTGATCCAAAGCTTTGTAATTGCTGGAGGACGTGACGGGATAATGTTGTACAATCACGATCTAAAGCTTTATCTGTGGACAAATCTAAAGATTCTGATATTTGTGTCATGTTGTTCGCTGCTATGGGGTCATGTTCCTGCTTCTATCTTAGAAAGGGAATTTGATAACTTAAATGTGATTTTATATAAACTAAAGAATTGAATTTTTAATTTGAAGATTCTCGACTTCTTGAAGAAGTCGAGAATCTGTGTTTTTCAGTATTTTTCTCTAGATAATAAATCTTCAAAGTAGTTGACACTAAGCACGTAGAATGATACTGTGTACCAAGTTGTGTAAATATTTTTTTGATAGTCATGGTCAAGATCAATATCTCTACCCCCCCATAATCGCTAAAACCCTTGCTGTAAGCGGATTTGCGGCTTCTGTTTTCCTAAGTGCAGCCCCGGCTCATGCTATTAGTTTCAATTTTCAGTTTCAGGATACACGGCCTGGAGGTACTAACGGGTTAGTTAAGGGAACATTAAGCGGTTTAGTGGAAGGTAATAACGCTGGTCCAGGGATTACAGCAACGGTTATATCTAGTCCCGGTGGTAAAGGAGTCGGTTCTGGTTATAATTTTTCTTCCACTGGTAACGGTAATGCTTTTAACGTTACCAGTGGTAATATAACTTTTGCTGATGCTTCGTTTATCAATTCTGCTGACACCTTCTTATTTTTGGGAACATCTGGGAATGACAGTTATTATAACGATTTAACTGATATGAGTACTTTCTCTTATGCCGATTACACCAACACTACAACACAATTCACTGCTGCGACACCTGTTCCCTTTGAGTCTAGTCCTATTGCGCTACCAGCATCATTAGCTGTTTGTTTTGGCGCTGCTAAACTCCGCAGAAACCATCTTGCTAAAAAACGCATGGTATCGGTTGAGGCTTAATTTGATTTTATAGACAAAACATAATAAACATCTTTGAGCCGGCTTGAGTCGGCTTTTGTCATGAGACTGGGAATATGGCTTATGCCAAGCTACGCTATCATTACCAGGCAGGTTTAAACTATTATCATTGCTTCTAATGGGTGAGGAGGGAATCGAACCCGCAACCAATTGATTAAGAGTCAACTGCTCTACCGTTGAGCTACTCACCCGTTCATTAACTCATAATATCAGACTTTTGAATTTTGCGCTAGTGTTGCAGCTAAAAAACTGGCAACAACGGAAATTGCATGATAAAAGTGGTTTGACTGTTAGCAGTTGTAAGCAGCTAGTAACATAACTGATCTAGTTTTTCCCTCAGATTTCCCTCACCTCAAAATTAACTTGGGGGAAAAATGGGGGAAAGTTCAAACCCAGATACGGCAATCAATCTGGATAATCATTTAATTGGTTATGAACGCTTACTGGCTTTATTTAAAAGCATACAGAAGCAGACTCCTAAAGGGGTAGGTTTAAAAAGAGAAGTCAGGGCATCTGCTACATACGTAGGGCTTGCTGAATAAACATAAAACCGGGACAAATAAATGACTTGATGGGGATAGAAAGTGAAAAAGGTGCAAGAAAAAGAGTTAAAATGCAGCAATTCTCATTTTGAAAAAATAAGATAAAATTCTCTTAATTTAAGTAAAAAATTTGTATGAAATTATCATTTTTTAATAAATTAAACTTAGACCTGCATCTGATGTTACTTTACCACCCTGGAAATTCACTACTACTGGAGGGAGTTTTTCTTGTTTGCAAGTGAACTGTTTTGGTATACAATCTGTTCTGACTGGGGTCATATTTTATAATTACTGAAATGCTTGTTACATATACATTTTCGCAGTTTTTGACCCCTTTTTTTCTTTTCTTTGTGAGAAATCCGGCTTACCTCCTCCCATCGCTGTGTCAGCAGCAGAAGTTGATCACCGTCTACCCTTTCAAAACTTCAAAACATTTACGTCAATTTACTTATGTCTCCTAACATTGACCTAGCAGGAATTACCTTACCTAAGGCTCTCAAATTAAAACTGGAATCTTTGGATAATATAGATTTAGTCTCGTCAAATTCAGAAGTTTATTTAGATTTAGATTTAGATCATGATTTGCAATTAAATTTAGACGAAATTTTTAACATTCATAGTAAAATCCCATACATGAATGTAGCCCTAGATAGAATTATTGTTGAAATATTTAGCCAACCTGAAATTAAAATATCCGCATCAAAATGTAAACTTTATAAAAATCATCATAAAATTGAAATTAGGTGTCGAGGATTCCTAAATAACAGAAAAATTGAATTGATTTTTGGACGAAAAACCACATTAAGATATCAATTAACTAGTGATTTTAGTTTCAGTAAACTCACAAATAAAATTCCTATTATCAACAATCTAAAATTAGCCAATTCAGAGTTAATTATCACTAACATTGCCCATTCTTTTGCACATTCAAAATCAGGTGATATTAATTTAAACAGAGGACTAAACTTTATCGGAGATATTGATTTAAGAAAGTTCCCTAAAAACTTTAGTAATTTTCTACATAAAAATTTAGGGATTACATACTTGGAATCTATGATTAGTTTCAATCCCACAGGACAAGTTAGCTTAACAGGTAATATTGCAAGTGATATGCAACTATTTTCCCGCCAACAATTTAAAGCTAATTTTAGTAACTTGCTCATGGAATTAAAAATTGATCCTGATTTAGAGCCAAACTTTGGATTAACTGGAAATTTAATTCTTCAAGGTTACGACCCTACCCAGGAAAAAGAACCTAAACTATTTCTTTCTGGTTCTCTCTCTCTCGAACCTGAATCTTTAACAGCATCTTTCTGTCAACAAAGTGAAAAATCCTGGCATAATCCCTATGGTTTGGTAGGAACTGAACTTCGCAATATCAGGTTTCAAGGAGGTGGAACATATTTACCTCCTTACTTTGATAATTTTGGCTTCATTGGTGATTTGAGATGGGAAAAAATAGATATTGAGGTAGCATTCCTCATAGATACTAATGATCCTGAGCGATTAGCTTTAGTTTTAACTCCTAATCAAGCCGTTAGTTTAATAGATTTGTGGCGCGGTCTAGTCAGTTCCTTTATTACCAAACAAGTAGGTTGCTCAATTGATTTAGTTAACAAAGCCCTAGGTTTATTAGAAAGTCTGGTAAATTTGACTATCGAATCAATTGATAGGGATAGAGACGGAAAAATTAACCCATTAATTAAGTATGTTCCCTTCCCGACGATGATTGCAGGCCAACCAATATCAGAAGGTTTAGAAATTAATGGCAAAGTCAATGCTTGGGGTCATGAAGCAATCTTATTCCTTGAAGGTGACAAAAGTTTAAATAATATTAGTGGTTCGTTAAAAGTTTTAGAAATAGATTTAGGATTTATCAAAATTAAGGGAACAGATGACGATAGCTTAGATTTAGCTTTAAACGTAACACCTAGCGAGCAGTATTTTCAAGGAGATGGCTATGTAGAGTTGTTTAATAATCAAATTGCAAATGTTGAATTTAAAATTACTTCTAGCAATGCTACCTTTAAAAACTTTGACTTGAGTTTAGCTAATTTATTGAGTATTGATGTTGATGACCTAACTATAGATATAAAATCTGGTTCTGGTAGTGGTTCAGGAAAGGTTTCAATTTTGGGTAATACTCTGGTAGGGATTACCTTTGATGTTAATCACAATAGTGTTAACCTGAAGAACGTTCAACTGAATTTAGCAAGTTTCTTAACTTTGACTATTCCTAATCTCACAGTTAATTTAAAGAATCAAAGCGCAACCGGAAAAACAAATATTATTGGTTTTAATCAATCTTTAGGTAAGGGTACGTTATCATTTAACCTTCAAGACGTTTTAATTAATGATGTAGCTCTTAATTTAGCCAATGTTCTCAAGCTAAATGTTCCTAAGTTTAAAGTAGATTTAATGAATAAAAAGATTTTTGGTTTAGGTGATATTACTCTCCTGGGTAAACAATTCACATTACTAGGAATTAGTCTGAATGAGAGTGGATTTCAAGCCACAAGTAATTTCAACTTTGGCATTTTAGCTTTCAACGGTGCTACAGTTAATCTAGGCAAGGGAACTCATGGTAATATCAATAATTCTGCTAGTATTTCCGGGAATCTCAAGTTTTTAGGTTATACTTTTGCTAATATTACTGCTAGTGTAAATAGCAGTAAATTAACTGCATCAGGTAGTTTTAATTTTGCTGGTGTTCTCATCCTTAAAGGGATAAATAATCAAAGAAATGCCAAAATAATGCTGAAAAAATCTAAAAATGGATTTTATAATTCTGTTAGTATTATAGGTAGATTTTATCTCTTAAACCAAGAGTTGACTTCAGTAAATGTGGATTTGAGAGACTTATTCAGCAAACCCTAACTAGGGCTTGCTGAATAAACATAGAACCGTGACAAATCAATGACTTGAGGGGGGATAGAAAATGAAAAGGTGCAAGAAAAAGAGTTAAAATGGGTAAAAACCCTTGCACAAAAGCGTAATAGAATGTATAGAAAAGCGCAAGAACAAGAAACAGCACCAGAAAAGTTTCAACTACCTTGCGAGGAGAAATTGGCATTAGATAATCCGTGGGTAATCATGACAAAAATGATACCTTGGTCTGAATTTGAATCAGAATATGCAGTAATTGTCAAGAAAGAGGAATTAGAATTAGTGGTCTACCATTAATATCTGTAAAATCTAATAATGCTTCTCCCAGCTTTTCCAGTTGTTCTATATTCAAACTGTTGATATTTTCGATGTAAATATCTTTCAATTTTCCAAATCTTTTTGATAACTGACGTATTAATAAAATCATCTCACCATTCTGCCTACCTTCTTCTCTACCTTCCTGTCTACCTTCCTGCTTTGCTTCTTGATATACTCTTGTTTGCTTAATATCACTCACTAAAAACATTACTTCTATCTCCTGACGGCTTAATAGTTATCCATCTACTGTAATTGCATCTTAATTCTAAGATACGAGATAACGTCTTGGTATTTTGGTTATGAGGACAAATTTTATTTTCTTATTTCCCTGCTTGGAGGGATTTATTTGGGAAATAATTATCTTGATAAATAAAAACCTTATATATATGGGCGCACACTTTCCCACCCATATCATAAGCATACCCGAAACTCGGAACACTGTCAACCCCCCTAGCTGAAATTACCAAAACTCGTTACATTATTGATAAAATTCTCAATAATAATGAGAATAAACCCCCAATAATTGAGAATGTTCTTTTTTGCCAAAATCCCATACAAATAACTTATAGAAATATTCGGTAAGTGTAAAACTCAGTGACTTCAGCCCTGAGATATAAGCGAATGGTAGTCAAAATTGGAGATTATAGATGATCCAAAGCTTTTGATTTAGCTAGAAACATAATGTTTTTTAGATAAAAGTCAAAGATCGCTCACAGTTGTGCAAGACTAGAAAAAAGAAATATGTTTAGAAAAACTAGTTTAAACTAATAATTATGCTGGGTGCGATCGCTGGTGATGAATTAACTCCGCTCCTGGGGCAAATCTATGGTAAAAATAAATATGCAATATAATAGTATAATTATCACCATAGCCACAGTTAATTTTGATAATATAGTCAGTTTCTATACTCAATTACTAGAACAAAAACCAAAGAAACTAATTCCCCATATCTATGCTGAATTTCAAATTTCTGGCTTAAAATTAGGGATTTTTAAACCCAAATCGGCAAACGAACCTGAATTTGTCACTTATGTCCAAAGTCCGCTAAGTTTGTGTTTAGAAGTGAATAATCTAGAAACCGCTATATCTCACCTGACATCTTTAGGCTGTACCCCACCCGGAGCGATTTCTACAGCTTCCCACGGTCAAGAAATTTATGCCTACGACCCCGACGGCAACAGATTAATTTTACACCAATCTCATCAAGAGGGAACAGGGAACAGGGAACAGGGAACAGGGAACAAGCAAATATTATTACCACTAACAAC
>NZ_VIKZ01000005.1:75615-92178 GCF_009711985.1 Dolichospermum sp. UHCC 0260
TAATTTATTTTCCAAATGCTTCGCCCCTACTAACAACTAACAAACAATAAATGTCAATAACACAAAACTACAAATTAAATCTGATCCAATGGTATCCAGGCCACATTGCCAAAGCTGAAAAAAATCTCAAAGAACAGTTAAAACGGGTTGATGTGGTTTTAGAAGTCAGAGATGCTCGCATTCCCATAACCACAAATCACCCACAAATGAATGAATGGGTAGGGACGAAAACACGGATATTGGTACTGAACCGGGTAGATATGATTCTGCCACAAGTGCGATCGCGCTGGATAGAGTGGTTTAAAAATAGAGGCGAAGTTCCATATTTTACCAACGCTCAACATGGTCAAGGTATCACCGCCATTACCAAAGCCGCCCAAGCAGCGGGTATAGAACTTAACCAACGCCGCACAGATAGGGGAATGTTACCCCGTCCTGTTCGGGCTGTCGTGATTGGCTTTCCCAATGTCGGTAAATCAGCTTTAATTAACCGTTTAATTGGTAAGCGAGTTGTAGAAAGCGCAGCCCGTCCAGGTGTTACTCGGCAACTGCGGTGGGTAAGAATTTCTGATCAGCTACAATTACTAGATGCTCCTGGTGTTATTCCTGCCAGACTTGACAGCCAAGCCGCAGCCATCAAATTAGCTATTTGTGATGATATCGGTGAAGCAGCTTATGATAATCAACTGATAGCCGCAGCCTTCGTAGATATACTGAATGAACTTCAAGAAACGCATTCTAATTCATTACCACCACATCCATTACTTACACGATATGATCTCGATTCCATCATTTATACAGGAGAAGAATATTTACAAGTTTTAGCAGAGCATCGCTATAAAGGAGATGTAGAACGCGCAGCCAGACAAATGATCACTGATTTTCGGAAAGGATTTTTTGGAAATATATCTTTAGAATTACCGCCAATGTAACCGCTAATTTGTATTTATCTGGTAGTAAAAGTCAAAACTAAGTAGAACGGCTTGAATAATTCAAAGTTTGTAGTGAGGAAAGATAAATAATTATCCCCGCAAAACTATTGTTGATTATTTTCTCTCGAAGGCAATTTTCGTGTTAGCTTCTGTGATGAATGTGTGTAACACTGGTAAACTACCTCAAACTATTTTTTAATGGGAGGTCAGGTAATGGCTATAGCTACCATTAATCCCACCACTGGGGAAACGCTCAAAACTTTTGAGCCACTAAATGATACAGAAATTGTTGCTAAGTTAGATTTGGCAGGAAAGGCTTTTGAAGGATATCGTCAGACGAGTTTTATAGAGCGATCGCACTGGTTAGAACAAGCAGCGACTATTTTAGACCAAGAAAAGGCAGATTTAGGGAAATTGATGACCCTGGAAATGGGTAAACCATTAAAAGCGGCGATCGCAGAAGTTGAAAAATGCGCCCTGGTTTGTCGTTATTATGCCGAAAATGCCCCTAGTTTTCTAGCTGATGTCACCATCAAAACCGATGCCAGTCATAGTTTTGTAAAATATCAACCTTTAGGGGTAATTCTCGCCGTCATGCCTTGGAATTTTCCATTTTGGCAAGTTTTCCGGTTTGCTGCACCAGCACTCATGGCAGGCAATGTGGGGCTACTCAAACACGCTTCCAATGTGCCACAGTGCGCCCTGGCGATCGAAGATATTATCCGCCGTGCAGGTTTTCCCCCAGGTGTATTTCAAACATTATTAATTGGTGCTTCTCAAGTTGCCAATCTCATGGCTGATGATCGCATCAAAGCCGCAACCTTGACAGGTAGTGAACCAGCCGGTGTATCCCTCGCCGTTGCATCTGGGAAACAAATCAAAAAAACTGTTTTAGAATTGGGGGGCAGTGACCCATTTATTGTTTTAGAAAGTGCCGATTTAGAAACAGCAGTTAGCACCGCAGTAACAGCGAGAATGTTAAATAATGGACAATCTTGTATTGCTGCGAAACGCTTTATAATTGCTGAATCTGTGGCTGATCAATTTGAAAAACTGCTGTTAGAAAAATTTCAAGCTTTGAAAATTGGTAATCCAATGGCAGCAGATACAGATTTGGGACCATTGGCAACTCCCGATATTCTCAAAGAATTAGACCAACAAGTTAAAAATGCGGTAAAAAGTGGTGGTAAAGTCCTCACAGGTGGACATCCTTTAACAGAAATACCGGGGAACTTTTATCCGCCCACAATTATCATAGATATTCCTGTAGATAAACCAATTGCCCAAGAGGAATTTTTTGGACCTGTGGCATTATTATTCCGAGTTCCTGATATCGAAGCAGCAATTACATTAGCTAATGATAGTCCCTTTGGTTTGGGTGCAAGTGCATGGACAACAAATACAGAAGAACAAAATCGCCTAATTCGAGAAATTGAAGCCGGGGCAGTATTTATTAACAGCATGGTTAAGTCTGATCCTCGTTTACCTTTTGGGGGAATTAAGCGTTCTGGTTACGGTAGGGAGTTGAGTATTCAAGGTTTACATGAATTTGTGAATATCAAGACAGTTTGGGTGAAATGATTGTTTTTTTGAAACGCAGATGAACGCAGATGGACGCAGATAAAGGCAGATAATTGGTTTTTATTTATGCCTTGATTTGATGATTTTGATATTTTTTTATTTTGAGGAAATGATATGAATACCGCAGAATTATTAGTACAGTGTTTAGAAAATGAAGGAGTTCAATATGTTTTTGGACTCCCTGGAGAAGAGAATTTGCACGTTTTGGAAGCTTTAAAAACATCCTCAATTCAATTTATTACTACCCGTCATGAACAGGGTGCAGCCTTCATGGCTGACGTTTATGGTAGGTTAACAGGAAAAGCCGGAGTCTGTCTTTCTACCCTTGGTCCTGGGGCAACTAATTTAATGACTGGGGTGGCAGATGCTAACTTAGATGGTGCGCCATTGGTGGCAATTACGGGGCAGGTGGGAACAGATAGAATGCACATTGAATCCCATCAATATTTAGATTTGGTGGCAATGTTTGCCCCAGTTACTAAGTGGAATAAACAGATTGTCAGGCCGAGTATTACACCCGAAGTTGTGAGAAAAGCCTTCAAGCGATCGCAAACTGAAAAACCCGGTGCTGTTCACATTGATTTACCAGAAAATATTGCCGCCATGCCTGTCGAAGGCAAACCTTTAAATAAGGATAATAGCGAAAAAACCTATGCTTCCTTTGCCAGTATTCGCGCCGCTGCCGGGGCAATTTCCCAAGCCGTTAATCCCATCATTTTAGTCGGAAATGGAGCAATTCGCGCCCATGCTAGTGATGCAGTTACGCAATTTGCCACCCAAATGAATATTCCTGTTGTGAATACTTTTATGGGTAAAGGAGTCATTCCCTATACCCATCCTTTAGCACTTTGGTCTGTGGGATTACAACAACGAGATTTCATTACCTGCGGCTTTGATAGTACAGATTTAGTCATAGCAATTGGTTATGATTTAATTGAATTTTCCCCCAAAAAATGGAATCCAGAAGGGACAATTCCTATTATCCATATTGCGGCCACTTCTTCGGAAATTGATAGTAGTTATATTCCCCAAGTAGAAATAGTTGGCGATATTTCTGATTCTCTTAATGAAATATTAAAATTAGCAGACAGACACAATAAACCCAATCCCTATTCTATTAGCTTACGTTCTAACATTCGCGCTGATTACGAAGAATATGCCAACGATGATGAATTTCCCATTAAACCGCAGAAACTAATTTATGACTTGCGGCAAGTTATGGGACCAGATGATATTGTAATTTCTGATGTTGGTGCCCATAAAATGTGGATTGCTAGACATTATCATTGTCATAGTCCCAATACTTGCATTATTTCCAATGGTTTTGCTGCCATGGGTATTGCGATTCCTGGTGCATTAGCCGCAAAATTAGTTTATCCAGATCGGAAAGTTGTCGCTGTCACTGGTGACGGTGGTTTTATGATGAATTGTCAAGAATTGGAAACTGCTTTGCGCGTCGGAACACCATTTGTTACCCTGATTTTCAATGACGGTGGCTATGGTTTAATTGAGTGGAAACAAGAAAACCAATTTGGTCCTGGTAACTCATCTTTTGTCCATTTTGGTAATCCTGATTTTGTCAAATTTGCCGAAAGTATGGGATTGAAAGGTTATCGAGTGGAGTCTGTGGCAGATTTTGTCCCCTTACTTAAAGAAGCTTTGGCACAAGATGTACCAGCGGTGATAGATTGTCGGGTAGATTATCGAGAAAACCGTCGGTTTACTAAAAAAGCTGGCGAATTAAATTGTCAAGTTTAAATATTTGTAGGGACGGGGAAACCCCGTCCCCTGCTGACAATTTTTTTTGTATTAACTTTCAGCAACAAACATCACAGATTTCTCAACTTGAAAGTGTTATTCATAAATAAATCGTCTTAACTGTGATTTTTGTGATATACATCATAATCATCATAGAAATCAAATAAATCATAGTTTATATTTTTTGTGATCAAGATGATTTTTTATGATTACCTATAATTTTAATCACAATAATCATTGAAATCAAATAAATCATAGTTTAGACAACTTAATAATATTGGGGATGAATTTTGAAAAGATGCTATTTTCTCAACATTCATGCAAATTTGTCAAAATCCCAATTGTTCCAACCCCTTCAACCCGAAAACCTCTAAATCTTGTCTGAGTTGTCAAGAAAGTAATTTTGGGGAAATGCTGCGAAACCGTTACCGGGTTTTGAGGTTATTAGGTGAAGGTGGATTTAGCAGAACCTACGCTGCTGAAGATGTAGATAGACTGAATGCACCCTGTGTAATTAAGCAATTTTTCCCCCAAGTTCAGGGAACTGGACAACGTGCCAAAGCAGCGGAATTTTTCAGAGAAGAAGCTTTTAGACTCTACGATTTGGGAGAAAACCATGCCCAAATTCCCCGACTTTTAGCTTACTTTGAACAAGGTTCTAGTTTGTATTTAGTACAGGAATTTATTATTGGGAAAACTCTTCTCGAAGAACTGCAAAATCAAGCTTATGATGAAACCCAAGTTCGGCAACTTTTAGCTGACTTATTACCAGTTATAGATTTTGTTCACAAACATAATGTAATTCACCGCGATATCAAACCAGAAAACATTGTGCGTCGAGATAGTGATAGAAAACCCGTATTAATTGATTTTGGAGGTGCGAAACAAGTTACTCAAACCAGTATAGCTAGACAAGCAACAGCTATTTATACCCTTGGTTATGCCCCAACTGAACAAATGGCTGGGTTTGCTTGTCAAGCAAGTGATTTATATGCCTTGGGTGTCACTTGTGTACGCTTATTAACTCAAGATCTACCATTACAAAATGATTATGGACAACTTCAAGATCATCTTTATGATGCCATGAATGCTAAATGGTTATGGGAAGAACGTTTACGAATCAAAGGAATTACTATTAGTGATGAATTAAAGCAAATCCTAGATAAGTTACTCCAACATTTTGCTAGTGATAGATATCAATCAGCAATGGATGTTTTGGATGATTTGAACTTTCCTAAATCTCCCGTAGTCATTAAATTTTCTTCCTTTCCTAAACCACCATTAATACTTCCACCTTCCCCAAAAATTACTGTTCCCTTACCTTCCTTGTCCAACTTTGATTTTTATGTAATTACCGTAGATACTTCGGGGAGAGAAGTTAACCGTGATAGACGGAATACTAAATATTTTAAAGAAGAACTAGGCAGAAATACAACTTTAGAAATGGTATCAATTCCCAATGGGAATTTTATCATGGGTTCTCTAAGTTGTGAAGGTGATGATGATGAACGTCCTCAACATCAAGTCATAGTTCCAGCGTTTTTCATGGGAAAATATCCTATTACCCAATTACAGTGGAGAACCATAGCAGCTTTACCTCCAGTTCAACAAGAATTGCCCCCTAACCCCTCAAAATTTAAAGGTGCAAATTTGCCTGTCGAAAATGTTTCTTGGTATGAAGCTGTGGAATTTTGTGCCAGATTGGCAATTAGAACTGGGAGAGAATATCGTTTACCTAGTGAAGCCGAATGGGAGTATGCTTGTCGCGCAGGAACTACCACATCTTTCCATTTTGGAGAAACTATTACTTCTGATTTAATTAACTGTAGCGGTAGCGATACTTATTCTGTAGAACCAAAAAGTAGATTTCGGAAAGAAACAACTAATGTTGGTTATTTTGAAGTTGCTAATGCTTTTGGTTTATATGATATGCACGGATTAGTCTGGGAATGGTGTGCAGATTCTTGGCATAATAACTATCATGGCGCACCTACAAATGGTAATGTCTGGGAAGATGGAGGTGATAAACATCGTCGGGTTTTAAGGGGTGGTGCATGGAATTTTGGGGCAGAACTTTGTCGCAGCGCTAGTAGAAGTTGGAATGAAGCAGACGGTGGTTTAAGAATGTGTGGGTTTCGGGTAGTATTTTCTGTTTAAATTGAATTAGTAGTGAGGACTTTAGTCCTCAAAGTTAACAACAACTAATCTAAATTAAATTCCACAAATTCCGGTAATCCTGGATAGATCATATTCCGATCTATGGCTGAGAAAATTTTATTATTAGTATGATCAGAATTTAAACAGCGACAAACTAATTGGGCAACATCTGCACGATGAATAGTACCCACAATCTGAGGATTTTCGGTGATAATTCCGTTATTGGTTGCTGGTTCTGATTTTAAACCACCAGGACGGATAATTGTATAGTTAAGTCCGCTGGAAATTAAATATTGTTCTGCTTTTTCTTTTTCAATTAAAACTGGTTTGAGTGCTTCTAAAGCTTGGGGAGGTAAAGCCACCACACTATCACCACTACCAATGGAAGTTACGAGAATAAACTTTTTAACTCCTGCTTTGACTGCGGCATCAATGAGGTTTTTATTACCGATATAATCAGGTTTGATATTATCTGTAGGTAAACCACCTAATGTACTGATAACGGCTTGAATCGGTTCATCTCCTAAAATTGCCTGTTCAATATCAGTTACATTTAACGCATCTCCTAGAATTGGATAAACACCCATTGCTTTTGCTACCACAGCAGCGGCTTCTGTTCTCAACAGGGCTTTAACTTGAATTTGTTGTGCTATCAAATATTTAGCGATTTCTTGCCCAACACCGCGACTAGCACCAGCTAGAAAAATGGAAGATGAGATTAACATAATTAGTCTATAAAAAGATGCTATACTTACATTTAGCACAAAACTGTCATTTTAGAATGGAACTATTTCAAAGGCAAAAGTACCAATTAAACGTTCATCAATATAGACTTCTATTTGATGTTTACCCAAAGGATCTCCAGCAGCAATAGTCCAAAAATTTTCAATTACACCATTCACAGGTGTTACTGTGCGCGTGGAAGTTGCTGTTTTTCCATCTTTTGATATGGAGAAATTTTTATTATTTTCTGTTGTCCAAGTTTCGGGGGCTTGTGGTAAAGTTAAAACTTCGCGCCATTTGACTTTACCTTGATAATTATCAATTGTAATTCTCCAACCATAAGCATCACCTTCTTTTAAGGGAACTGTAGTTGTTGGAAAAAAATTGGCTTTCCCTTCTGGGTTGACTATCTTTACGCCAAATTCACTCTTGTTAACAACTAGTTGCTGATTAATAATGGGTTGATCATAATTTGTTGTACTTGCTGCCAAAGCCATACTAGACTTATGGAAAGCCGGAGTTATCATCGGCAATATCAAAGAAGCTGAAACTAATAAAAACTGGAAATTTATAATTTTCATCAACTTTATTTTTTAGTAAATAAGTAGGATATAAAATATATATATCCTACTAGAAAAAAGTATTTTTGGCAATAACTAATCTTCGTCAAGTGCAGGTAAAAATTCTTCAAATTGCCACAATTGATCTTTATTTTCTAGAAACCAAATCCGAGTTTCTGTAGTTAATTTACCCCAGATTACATCAACAGGAATATGGGGAGAAGCATATTGAAACTCTTCACCAAGAATTCTGAGATTATCCTCTATATTCCGAGGAATACCAAAATCCTCCCAATCAATTTTGACATTTCTGCCGATAACACCCGCAGTCGGATCAAAAACTAATTGTGCGGCTCTAATTAAGTCAGCAAAGTGTTGTGCTTTTAATCCAATTACTTCTTGGATTTGAGGTGATTTTTGAGGATCTTGAGACATTTTCGCTGGAGTTATGTAGATGTATAATTTGGAAAAATTACTGCCAGAGATGATCCCACTATCTCTACTGTAACTCAAAAAATCCCCAAGAAATCAATATTTTCAAGATTAATTATGCAGTTTCTACAAAAACTGTAACTGCGGCTACAGCTATCAACATTTCATCATTTTTATCGTTGAGAGAAGCAATTGCTAAACCATTAACTACCATTCCCCCTGCTTCTAAGATGAGGGTTTTTTGACCAAAGGGAAGAACAGCTAATACTTCTGTTTCCCGTACTTGTTCGGGGTAAGGAACGGCAATTTTGACTTCTATAATCATTTCATTGGGATCTTTTAAGCCCGCTACTTCCATAATACCAAGCAACGCATTGTGAGCGATCGCATTTCTAACTGCTCTTGCTGCTGCTACCGTCGGTTCTTGTCCATGCTGGTCTACACCCATTCCCATTTCGATAATAAACCGTTTTAGTGGCATAGTTAAATTCCAGTAATTGTGTATCTATTAATGTAACGTTGTATGGGGTGGTTATGTAATTTTTCTTAATTTAAGGTCAAATACTAAAACTGTCATCAATAATTCTCGGTTTTCATCATCACGTTGAGTAACTTAAATCTAAATTCATGTTCCACCTGAGAACCTAGTGTAATTCTATAATTTGGATGTTATTTAACAGCTTATTAGCTTATGTAATTGTCAAGAAATTTTCACTCTTCTCCAAATATAATTATGGCAAATCTGACATCTTTATACAGGAATACTGCGCTATTTACTATTTAGCCGTGTTTGATTAACTACTATTTACTATGATTCATTTTTAACTAGTGTCAGTTCAGAAAGTGTCACTCTCTACACTAGCCATTTGATTTTAAAAGAGATATTCTTAGTGAATGCAAGGAGTGATACCACTTCAGCTTATATTTGTTACAATTTTCCTAGCACTACTTATACTTTTTGTTATTTAAGTTGCGGGTTTCAAATGTTACAAAAATAATGAATTGGTAGAAAGTTATACGGGGAAACGCTTGAGTTACAAAACTCAGGCGTTTTTTATGTGTAAAATAGTTATATTCCCATAAATAGTATTAATTTATCAGTGTTTAATAATACTATTTATGTTTATATGGGCAAAAATTTTTGTGGTGATAAAATGCCAATAAACAACTTAGGAACTATTCTGGAGATAGAGGTTTTGTTGCTCAAGTAGGTTAGATATGGAAACTGAGGAACTAAAACGGCGTTATCTTGCAGGAGAAAGATATTTTGTTTCTGCTAAATTAATCAGGGCTAAATTAATTAATGCCTATTTACCCGGAATTAATTTATGGGGAGCAGATTTAAGTGAAGCTAACTTAGCTAAAGCTAAACTCTGGGGTGCAGATTTGAGTGGAACGAATTTAGCAAAGGCAAATTTGACTAAAGCAAATTTATCTGGTGTCAATCTCACTGAAGCAAATCTTCGGGGTGCTAGGCTGCATTATACTAAGTTATATGGAGCGAATTTACATCGTGCATATTATGATGAAAGCACCAAATTTCCAAGAAATTTTGATCCTCTGAGTCACAATATGCACAAGTTGTAATTACAGCAGGAGTCAGGAGTCAGGAGTCAGGAGTCAGGAGTAAAACTGTCTTTGTGTATAGGTTTCAATTTAGATTCTGTACCCCATTAATCTGCAATTTGCTGCAATTCTGTAATTGTCAATTAAACTTATTCTGGTGCTGCTATGGGGAATATTTCTCCAGCTAAATATGCGGAAAAGTGCTTTTGAAAATAAAGCCAAGATGTCATATCTTCCCCCTCAACATAACTTTTTGGGGCTGCTTTATATAAAGGAACGCGAGTATTTATTTCCTGTTGTAAAATTGGGTGTAATGCTTGTAAACCGCTGACTTTATTACCTGTAGCACTGTAAATTAAATAACCAGGACGTTCACCCATTTTCATCCAAGGTAACCATTGACCAATTCTATCCCAAGACAGGCTTAATTGCGTAACTGAATTTAGTTCTGCATTTTCTAATTCTGCTGTAGGTACAGAGATTTTAAATAATTCTGCGGCTTGATAAATTCCTCCTGGACAATAATCAGCAAATTCGGGATTTTCGGCTAACGGATTCGGATAGTTAGGAAAGATATCAAATACAAAATTAGTTTTTTCTCCTGCTATTTGGACAGGTAATTTATTTTTAAATTGACCTTGAACGGGACTATTAGCAACGTGCATAACTGTAACTTTTTCCTCTGTCCAAGGGTTTTCCCATTGATGTAAAATCTCCTTTGTTTCTGGGTTGAGATAATAAGTCAGTTCTCTAGAAGTAAAATCCCAACTACCTTCCCCAGTGGGAATACAACGACTTACACTCATTCCCACAATTTTAAATAATAATTGTCGTTTTTCTCCAGGAATAAAACTATAAATATTCCCTGTCCAACTCAGAAAATTAGATTCGTTAGCATCTAAAGAAGCACGGGTTTTAATCCATTGTTCAACATCTACTAATTGGGTTTGTCCTATCATGCTATATCTCCTGAAATCTTAAATCTTGTTAAATTGGCTAATTTTTACTTACTTTCCACTATATTCCAAAAATAACCATCTGGGGCAACAAAAGAAAAACTTTTTTCGATAAATTCATTATTCACAATTTCCGTAATTTGTTTTGCTGCACTTTCTCGCACTAGTTGCCAATAAGTCTCTATTTCCTCGACTTTATAAGTATAAAGACACATTCCTAAACTTCCTGGTTGGGCATCTACAAAACGTGATTCTAAGGTAATATTTTCTGGAAAGCGAATAATATAAAGTCTACCACTTCGCGCTGCCATAAAATCAGTTTGAGAAGAACGAGGATCATCAAAAGCCGTAACTATAAATTTTTCTCCTGGGTTCAGTGCAAAAAATTCTCTTCCTGCTAAAGATGATTCATAAGTTGTTTCTATATCATCACGTACACGCAATAAACCTAAAGCTTGTTCATAGAATTTGAGAATTTCTTTACTATCATCTTGGACAACTATACCTACATGAGTAAACTGACTAGTTTTTAAAGGTGAATGATCATTAATCTGTCCATAATTAGTCACATCATAACCAAAACGTTGAAATAAAACTTGCCGAGTTAATGGTTGAAGTAATAGCATTTCTCGTACCCCCACCAACGGTTCTACGAAAGGACGAATTTTTTGATCTTTGTTATAAATTACTTCCCAGTGAGTTTGAGTGTAAAGAATGTTTTCACCAATTGATTTTGCTGCTTCCGCATGATTTAAAATCCCTAATATATCCGCAGTTAAGGTAGTAGCCCAACGATTACCTTTTGTTTTCATGGAACTCACACCTAACCCTGTAGATGTAGGATTTTGCCAAATCATTAACCGAATTAATCCATGATCTGCATTTTGATGATAAAGTCGAATAGTCTGTAAAGGTGAATTTACCTGATATAGTTGATAAGCTGTAGTTGCGGTTAATTCTCCTATTTCTCCAATCCGATAACCAAATTGTTGCCAATATTGAATTGCAGAAATAGCATCTGGGACACCAATACAGACTTCATATATGCTGCTAATTGTTGTATTATTGTTTGAATTCATAATTTATTTAGGGGGAAAATTTTATGGTTAAACGGAATAATTCAGTTAAGTCCATGTCCGCAAATGGGGAAAGTTATGAAGCTAAGATAGCAGAAATTGAAACTATTATCACTCGCATTGAAGGAGGTGAATTACAATTAGCGGATATATTTGCAGAATTTGCCACTGCGGTTGAGTATTTACAAGAATGTGATAGTTTTCTACAGCAGCAACAGCAGCAGGTAGATTTGTTAATTGAAACTTTGCAAGATGACCAGAAGTAAATAAATGGAAGACAATCAAAATATGCGACGATATGCAAATTTTCCTGAATGCGTTATCTTAGTTGAGTTTTGTAAAATTGTCAAAACCAAATAAGTAATAAATACTTTTTAAATACAGCCAAACATACCATTCATTATTACCGTAATTGTGGTAATTGCCAAAATTAGTTAATTCAGGTATCAGAAACAAACATCATTTTGGATATGTTGAAACTTTACCTGATTAACCAAATTAAAAAAAATTAACTTGTGAGACTATTTGCTAATTAATAACTACGGCTTACAAATCTTTCTGAGGAATCGGTTCATGAAACTCGATCATTAATTGCATGGTTTCTACGGCTAAATCACGTAAATCTTGATTGAGATATACAGCACCTTGAGAACCAAACCAACGGTCAAAAATCGCCACATATTTGGAGTTATTGTTCACAAATCCTTGCATAAATTTGACGAGGGAATAATTCACTGAATTCAGGAATTTAGAGTTATTCTCAGGAACCATACAAGCAATTCCTTCTCGTGAATAAGGACGAGGAGGGACTATGGCAAAACTATCTGGATTTTTTGCTGTTTGTAACCATCCCTCTAAAAGAATGCTATCGGATGCAAAAGCGTCAATTTTACCCTGTTCCAAAGCTGCAAATGCTTCCGGTCTAGTCTTAAAATATACAAGTTTGGATTGGGGTTGTATTTGCTTGATTGCTTGTTCATTGGTAGTTCCAGCTAACACACCCACACGCTTATTAATCAGGGATTCTGGTGAACCTAAATTGGTTTCTTTTTTAATTAAAATTTGCGTCCCTGTGACACCATAACTAATAGAAAAATCAACTTTTTTATCTCGTTCCCAAGTAAAACTACTGGCATCACAGACAATATCAACTTGTCGGTTAATTATCTTGGGAATCCTTGCTGCTGGGGTAACTACAACTAATTTAAGTGTAATTTTTTTGCCTAATTCTTTCTCTAATTGCTGTTGGATTAAAGTTAGCATATCCACAGAATAACCAGTCAATTTTCCTTGACTGTCGGAGTAGGCAAATGGTAAAGCATCTTTGCTTGTACCAGCAGTTAATACTCCTGTCCGGGCTACTTTTTCCATCACTGTCTCTGCACCGGCAACACCGGGTATTAATCCTGATAATATCAAACCGAAGATCACAGGGGCAATATTTTTATATATCTTCGACATAGTAAAAGCAGGTAAATGGGAGAGATTTATTTTGGTACTTACAAACATATTAATCTTGGGAAATCCATAGAATCAAAATGATTAAATTATCTCTATTAATGATCAAGTTAACAGTTCTAGAAATGATTCTTCACATTAGACCCTGCACAGAATTATGAAACCAATTAATTCATCCGTCTTGATCTGCGTTTATCTGCGTTTATCTGCGGTCAATTATTCTGGAAATCTGATTCTATACAACTTCATTTTAATTTGGTATTGCACAATTATTGATAGTTATATGTCAGGATTTAATTGGAATTGATCGCTTGCAAAGTCATCATCCTTACTCTATGATATTTGAAAATAATGGTTTATAAACGTGGAAATTAGCTATTTTAGGTAAATTTATGACAGAAATTAAATTTTCTATTGAAGGTGAAGATGCCATTACAGCCGCAGAGGAACTTTTGGCAATTGAAGGTATAACTGGTAACTATACCGTAAATTCGGAAGACGTGAAGAAAGAGGCGGTCATTACCACAGTTGCCACTATAGTCGGTTTGGTGGGTGGTGCGATCGCTATTGCTGAACAAATCCGCAAATGGTATCAAGAGTATAAACAAAAACAATCAGGTAAAAAGATTGATAAAGTTCTGATTGTCGGCCGCAATGGTAGACGATTGTTGTTAGAAAATGCCACAATTGAACAAATTCGCCAAATTTTAGAATCATAACGTGCAGATTCTTCACCTTGACCTAAAAGCCGTTGACGGTAATTATGTAGAGTTACGCTACTTTACTGATAATTACAACCAATACGAAAGACGTACACTCCCTTTGAGCGAAATTACCGATTTAATTGAGTTAGCAGAAAGAGATTATTACGTTTCCTCATTTGCTGAAGATTATGCGGTGACAGGGTTACGGCTGTATAACTGGTTAGATGGGACTGACAGATGGTTACAAAAACTCATCAATCAATATCAGCGTCAAGGAATCATTTTAGCCATTCGCACCTCTGTAGAGAATGTAGAGACGTTCCATGGAACGTCTCTACAAAATAATGAAAAATCTCTAAATCCTGGAAAGTCTCTCAATCATTTACCTTGGGAAGTTCTGCACAATGGTAAAACCTTTCTCGTTCAACAGTCAATTGTTCCTGTACGGTGGGTATCATCGGACTCTGTAAAAACATTGTCTGTAGAGAAAAACCCAGAGAACCGCGCTTTGCAAGTTTTATTTATGGCTACTTCCCCCCAAGGAGTAGAACCTGTATTAGATTTTGAAGCCGAAGAAGCGCGAATTTTAGAAGCGGCAGAAAGACACCGTTTAGCTTTGACAGTGGAGGAAAGCGGTTGTTTATCGGAATTGCGCTATTTAGTGGATTATTACGGTAAAGATTATTTTGATATTTTCCATATTACCGGTCATGCCACAATTGCCAACGGACAACCGGAATTTATTACCGAAACCGAAACCGGAGAAGCTTTTTATGCTAGTGCAGAACATTTCAAACAAGCACTACAATTCCGATTACCAAAATTGATTTTCCTTTCTGGTTGTCGCACTGGACAAGCTGGAGGTGATGGTGATAATTATGGTTCAGTCCCTTCAATGGCGGAAGAATTACTCAAAGCAGGTGCAAAAGCCGTTTTGGGATGGGGACAAAAAGTTTTAGAATCTGATGCAACGGAAGCAGCAGCCACATTATATCAAGAATTAGCAGCAGGAGGGCAAATCACCGAAGCAGTTGCCAGTACCTATCAAACATTAATCAAAAACAAAGCGCAGGATTGGCATTTATTGCGATTATATGCAGCCGATAGTTTACCAGGAGAATTGGTGACACCATTGCTGACTCGTGGAAGGAAACCAGCACCACCGCTTTCTGTGAGTACGGAATTTTTAGATCCTGCGGGTAAGGTGAAAGTCCCCACCCGTGAGAGTTTTGTTGGTCGTCGTCGTCAGTTGCAAAGTTGTTTAAGGACTCTGACACAATCAACGGAAGAAATAGGGGTATTAATTTATGGCATGGGTGGTTTAGGTAAAAGTAGTTTAGCAGCTAGACTTTGTGACCGACTCCCGAATTTTCAGCGTGTTGTGTTGGTAGGGAGAATTGATGAACCGAGTTTAGTAAGTCGGTTAGTGGAAAAGTTGGATGATCACGAACAACGCAAACAGCTACAAAATCCTGATGAGGAATTGAAATTTAGATTCAAGCGGGTATTTCAGCAGTTGTCGGACGCTGGGGAAAAGCCGTTTTTGTTGGTGTTGGATGATTTTGAGGAGAATTTAGAATTGACCTCTCCCCCAACCCCTCTCCTGCAAGGAGAGGGGAGTCTAGTTCCCCCATTCCCTCGCAGGGAAGGGGGGTTAGGGGGGTTAGGTCGTTTGCAACCCATAGCCGCAGAGGTTTTAACAGCTTTGGTTTGGGCGATTCGGGAAACATATACCAATCATCGGTTAATTCTCACCTGTCGTTATGACTTTGAATTTAGCCAGTTGCAGTATTTCTATAAACAGCCTTTGGAGGGAATGCGGGGGGCAGATTTAAGAAAAAAGTGTAGTCGTCTTGTGGCTTTTGGGGCAAAATCTGAGGTAGATGAGGCGTTGAAATCTCAAGCGCGGAGGTTGGCTGATGGTAATCCCCGGTTGTTGGAATGGTTGGATAAGATTTTGCAAAATTCCACAGTTGACCAAGTTGCAATTCTCAATCGTTTAGAAGTTGATGCGGTGGAGTTGCGAGAACAGGTTTTAGCTGAGGCTTTGCTGCAACAAATGGATGCAACGATGGGGGAAATGTTATCACAGGGTTTGGTGTTTGAGTTACCAGTCCCCAGGGAAGCATTAACCGCAGTTTGTGAAAATATCCCCAATTTGGACAATTATATCAATCGCGCAGTGGCGTTGGGATTGTTGGAAGTTAGTCCTGATAAGTCGTTGCGAGTACCGAGAATTTTGCCGTTGACGTTATCCACTCATGTAGAAACCTTGTATCAACAAGCGGCTGAGGTCTTGTATCGTCTGTGGTATGAAGATGCAGAAAGTCAAGTAGAGGAAGAAAAGTTAGAAATTCATCGGTTAGCGTTGTTGGGGAAACAAGGGGAAATTGCTTCAGAAATCGGAATGTTTGTCACAAATAAGTGGATTAATACCAGCCGATTTCGTGAAACCCTACATCTATGCAAATCTACCTTAAATACTGTTGAAAGCTATAAAATTCTTACTAATTTAGCTCGTTCTGAAAAAGAACTTGGAGAAATTGAACAAGCACAGCAACATTATCAACAAGCACTAGAACTCTGTCCAGCAACAGAGGAAACAGAAAAAGCGGCAATTATTCATAACTTAGCTATGACCTACGCCAATACGGAAAAAA
>NZ_VIKZ01000005.1:92543-129662 GCF_009711985.1 Dolichospermum sp. UHCC 0260
GAAAGCATTGGCAATGTCCAAGGTCAAGCCGCGACATTATGCTGGCTAGGGTATATCGCAAAACAACAAGGAGATTTTGTAACTGCACTGGACTATTTACAACAGTCTTTAGAGATATTTCAGCGTATTCAATCTCCTGATGCTGAGACAGTGAGGGAAATTATTAATGATGTGCAACAAATGGCAAACGGTTAAGGTAATTTCTTAAACTTCCAAATTTTGAAAATGCTGCAACAAACATCAAAACAAGAAACTGAATGGGAGTTTGCAGAAATCTGGGTAGATACTTTGATATCTCCTCCTTATATTCTGATGTTAGTCAAAGAACAATCAGGAAAATTCTGTATCCATAACCCAGCACAAAACTATAAAATCATCTTTACCAGTGACAATTATGAAGCTGCTAAAATGTGGCTACTAGAAGATGAATATGAGCGATTGAATAGTCGTATTTTACAACAAGATGCTGATGATAAAGATTAAAAGAGACGTTGACTAAAACGCCTCCTTGTTTAGGATATGTCTAATCAACCTTAAACCTAGCTAATAATTCCTCACGGGAAAGATTAAGTAATAACTGAGTTCTTTCTGTGGGAGAAAGTTCCATCAACTGACTGATAATAGCAGATAACTCCTCATCTAAATTACCAAAACGCACCGCTAACAAACTCTCGACCATCAAACGTTGTCCGTCTTTTTGTCCTTCCTGTCTTCCTTCCTGTCTTCCTTCCTGTCTTCCTTCCTGTCTTCCTTCCTGTCTTCCTGCTTCTATTCCCTCTTGTTTCCATTCTTCACACTGTTTAAGATACGCAGGTGATAAACTCATAATTAACTCCCTTACCTCTTCATCATTGACATTACTATTCAATTCTAAATTTTTCCGCCAAGATGCGAAAATTCTTACTAGATACTTCCATTTATCGTTCTCTTTTGATAGTTCAACTACTTCGCT
Organism: Dolichospermum sp. UHCC 0260; assembly: GCF_009711985.1. Taxonomy (NCBI): domain Bacteria; kingdom Bacillati; phylum Cyanobacteriota; class Cyanophyceae; order Nostocales; family Aphanizomenonaceae; genus Dolichospermum; species Dolichospermum sp. UHCC 0260. Next base: position 93,496 of record NZ_VIKZ01000005.1, read on the forward strand.
GATAGCTTCATTTTGAGTTCTACCTTTTCCTAATACCCTTAACCATAGTGTATCCTCTGTCATGGGTAACTGGTTAATAGCCACAATAGCCGCTTTCTGGTATTTTGGCAGAAAATAAACTCCTTTTTCCCATCCCTCCTTTGTTTTTGCTCCAAACCCTTCCAAGATTCTTTCAGAACAAGTGGGTGTTAAAATCCATAGAAAAGGTAATTCTTCTTCAGAGATAGAACGTTTTTCTCTTTTTGCTTGTCGTAATAATTCACCCTGAACGCTATACAATTTTACCAAACAACTTCTAATTTCTACCTCGTTAGGTGCATTGCGGTAAGGTTCAAAAAGACAGCTTTTAACTGCCATTTTTCCTAATAATCCTAATTCAGAATTTATCGCTGTTGTCGTCGGAACAAACCAAACATCTATTTCCTGAACTTCGCTTTTGACATCTTTACTGGTTTCTACCTTACCTAAAGGTTTTAATAATTCTTCTAGGTATTCTTTAGCCAGTTGGTCGTGCAGTTGTCGTGTCATCATTCCCCGCTGGGTTGTCAGCTTGACTATTCTCGTATTTATTTTAAGATAGTTCTTCCTTATCAAATTTATCATAGCAAATTTCAAATCAATTGTCAAGCATCTAAATACTGTTTTTGCGCGAAAAATCAAAGGTTAATTAACCACTAAATTCATCAATTCTGCGCTAAGTGCCAAAACAACATACACTTTTTGTGAATTAAGCTAACAAAAGGAGTTGACTGTGACTAAGTTCTTATTCGTAACAGATTTAGATCATACCTTCGTAGGCCATGATCAGGCATTATTGCAGTTGAGCGATCGCTTGCAAAGTCACCGCCAACAATATGGGACAAAGATAGTCTACTCTACAGGGCGATCGCCTGTGCTTTACCGCGAACTCCAACTTGATACTCTCGTCCTACCTGTCAACTATCTCAAGTTTGATTTTTAAGTAATATGATATATTTAGCCAAAATCCTACAAAATTTGGTTATACTGAAATATAGTTATTATTGTGCGTAATTTTACTTATATGTCTAAGTCTGACCCTGCCAAAATCAAAACCGTATCATTCAGCCTTCCTTTTGGTATTGGTTCTGTTGAATGGCAATCTGATCCAACAGAGCGCAAAGCCGCATGGTCAATCTATGTTGAACTTGTTACCCGCATTGCAGTACAGCCTTTAGAAACTGACCAAGGACTTTTACGGGAAGCTTTGACATCTTTATACAACCTGTTTCCTGTAACCAGACAAGTTTTAAAGGAAGCAGGTCCTGATGTGGGAGCATCAATTGATTCAGTGGGAGGAATTGCGATCGCAGTCTTAAATAACGGTTTGCGTCCTTTCCTTGCTAAGTGGCATCCTCTCTTACAAACATGGGAAGCACAGCGTCCTCCTCATCTGAGTGCGAAAGAACATGAGCGCAATTGGTCTGAAGAAACAAAATTGCGGGCTGAGTTAGAATTACTGAGGAAAGACTTGGAAAAATATGCCAACGCATTAGCGGAAATTGCTGGAGTCAAGGAAAAACAAAAGGAAGTGAACAATGGCTGAATTTGATGTTTTTTTAGCTCACAATAGTATAGATAAGCCTGTAGTTAAAGTTATTTATGAAGCACTTGAAGAGCGTGGTATAACCTCGTGGTTAGATGGAGAAGAAATTCGTCCAGGAAGTTTATTTCAAGATGCAATACAAAAAGGAATTCCATTAAGTAAATCAGCCGCTATATTTATTGGAAAAAGTGGATTAGGAATGTGGCAAGGACTGGAATTAAAAGTAATTTTGTCAATGTGTTTAAAACAGAATATACCAGTAATTCCTGTGTTATTGCCAGGAGTGTCCGACTTACCCCCGGATATGCTTTTTTTGAAAGAATTCAATTATATAAATATTTATGACGGTGAGATAGTCAATAAAATTGTCAATAAACGTGTTTTAGATTTATTACAATGGGGCATAAAAGGCCAGAAACCAGAAGATTATTCAGCAGAACAGATAAAGATAAAGCCAGGAAAAATACCGAATAAAGAAAAGTTAGTAGACTTAGTAATTCAAGATATTTATGATAGAAAGGATAATCCCTACGCAGACGCTACAATATGGTTTGATGCTATTGAAAAAATTATTGATGATTTAGTTGATGATTTAGTTGATGCTATTGCAGAAAATAATGATAAAAACAAAAATAAAATATTGCCTCGATTGGGTAAAATTCCTATTTTTACTGCATATAGAAATTCTCAAGAATTACTGATAAATAAATACATTATGAATCAAATTAAAAATAAGCTAGAAAAAAAAGGAAAAAATAAAAACGAAATTGTTAATATAATCCAACAACTATTGTTAAATTAATAAGACACTATGGAAAAACATAAATTTCTGAAAAACAACTATACAGCAGGAAATATTCTCAACTTATTGTTGCAATTATACTCGGAAAAAGATTTTCAATACTGGGATCTATCAGAAATAGATATTTGGGGTGTTGACTTCCGAGACGCTATCTTAACAGGAGTGGATTTTAATGACTCTGACCTGAAGAACTGTATTTTTACTCAACCTTTAGGATGTATTCACTCCATTGCTTTTAATGCTGATGGTAATTATTTTGCTACAGGCGATGCTCATGGATTAATTCGAGTACATAATACAGAAAACTTGGCTCTGTGTTTTTTTGAAAAGGGAGCAGGAAATCAGATTTGGTCAGTGGCTTTTAGTTCAGGGACAAATTCTCAACAATTTGCATTAGCAGCAGAAGATGGTAGCGTTAAGTTGTTCGAGATTGAAAACCTTGCTTCAGGCAAACTCAATTTTAAGGAAACCAACTCATGGCGTGAAACAGGACGTGTATTATCAGTAGCCTTTAGCCTTGATCCTGAAAGCAATATTCTGGCATTTGGAGGAGATGGAAATGCAATAACTTTCTACAAAATTAAAGAGAAAGATACAATACGTTTGCCCATCAGTAATGTGTATTGTATGACTTTTATTGATGACAGAACTCTTTATAGTTGTAGCCAAGAGGGAGATTTTATTGGTTGGGATTTAAGTACACGTAACCCTCAAATATTCTACCAAGAACGTAAGAGGCATGAAAAATTAATACGTTGTATTGCGTTTAATGCAACAAAACAAATTATAGCCACTGGATCTGAAGATGGAAAATTGAGAATTTTCGATACTAACAATAAACAAGACTTACAATTCCAGCTAGTCTATATTGAAAACGGATCTGAAAAAGACTATGAATATACAAAATATATTAGCGAAATACGTACACTAGCATTTAGTTGCGATGGGAGTATTCTTGCAATTGGATGTATTTGTAAGAATCAACCTAATAATAGTGAGCATAAAATTCTACTGTTTGATTTAACTGGAGACAAATGGAAACTGATTAGCACATTGGATAATTCTCTTTCAGAAAACCAAGACCAAAATGGTCATACACATTTGATCAGAAGCATTGCATTTAGTCCTAACACTGCTAAACCTCGATTTTTTATAAGCGGTGGTGATGGACGCATTGTCAAACTCTGGGATTGGGATCAAGACAAAAAAAAATGGAAATGTCAAGATAATTTGAGAGGATACGCTAATCGCCTCTGGTCAGTGGCATTTAGTAACAATGAAAATCAATCAATTTTTGCTTGTGGATGTGAAGATAATAATATTCATATTTGGAATTACAATGATCGCACACATATCCCTAGTTACACCCTTTCCAAACATAAGGATTGGGTTTGGTTAGTAGCTTTCAACCATGATGGAACACTTTTAGCTAGTGCTAGTGAAGATAAGACTATTGGTCTTTGGCAGTTTAAAGATAACAACTGGAATCTTATAAATCCTGAAGCAGAAAATACATCACAAATAAACCACCTACTAAACACAAAACATACTAAACGTGTTAGATCTGTTGCTTTTCATCCTACAGAAAATATTTTAGCTAGTGCAGGGAATGATAATATAGTTATTCTATGGGATCTAGGAAATCTGAATAATATAAAAGTATTATCCGAATTTATGAATCACACCGACCGAGTGTTATCCCTAGCTTTTAGTCCAGATGGTCGTTATTTAGCTAGTAGCAGTCGTGATAAAACTATTCGTATGATAAAAATTGTAGACAATAATCAGCAGTCTTCCGTTTTGGGAGAAAAGGAGAGTTGTCATCAAGATCAAGTTCATAGTATTGCTTTTATTACAAACACTCAAAGTTCATTGTCTTCAGAAAAACAAGAATCACAAAATAGATACCTTTTGGTTAGCGGTGGTTTTGATAGACAACTCATACTATGGGAGGTTAATTCTGATAATGAGAATACCCAGGTGAATAAACTATGCTATGTGAATGAAGGTCAAAGAATACTTTCTGTTGCGTGTAACCCCACAAAACCAATTGTTGCTAGTGCTGGACATAATCGCATTATTACACTATGGGAAATAAAAGGAAGTCAGCAAGAAGATAAGTATGAATTCAAATACATCAAGACCTTCAAAGGACATAAAAGTGCTGTAGAATCTATAGTATTTACTCCTGATGGACAAAGACTTATTAGTTGTGGACAAGATCAGACTATTAAGTTTTGGGATGTAGAGGGCAAAGTTAATACAAGTATTCACACCATAGAACTTGATAAACCGTACCAGGGTATGAATATTTCTGGAGTTAAAAATTTAGATGATGCCCAAATATATGCTTTAAAAGAATTAGGAGCTTCAATGGATGAAGAAATAAGCTGGTTGAATCAAAAAAAACGGAACTATTAAGTTTTATTCTCCCAAAAATCCAAAATGCCTTAAACCTTCTTCAATTCCTGCCGCAAACTCAGCTTTTGCTAAGTAACGATTTTCGTTTGGGTTTTCGTTGTGCCAATCTAGTAATTCTTGTTTAGCATTTGCAACAATAATACCTTTTTCTTTTCTATTGGCAAAGAGGGCAATATCATTACCAGAGTCCCCACACGCAACGGTTTTGGCTGGTTCTATTCCTAAATATTCGCGTACAAAGGTCATGGACATACCTTTGTTTGCTTTACGTGGTAGGATGTCTAGGTCTTTGTTATCACTATAAATAACTTGGATATCTAAACTTTGTTGGAGTAAGGCTTTTTCTAAGTCTGATACTATTTGTAGAGCAGTTTTTTCTTGGAGAAAATAGCTAACTTTAAAAGGTCTTTGCTCACTTTCCGGCTGTGGTTTTAATTGAGTAAAATTGGCAGCTGTTTTTACAACTAATTCTCTATCCCAATCTTCAGATAGATTCTCTGACCACTGATTATTAACAATCAATTTACCTTGATGATTATAAGAGTAAATTTCTGTACCTACGGCGCAAATGAGTATATTTGGCTGTAAAAGTGCTATTTGTTTGTGATTTTGTTGTTGTTCTAGTTGCTGATACAGATATAGCGATCGCCCAGTGGAGTAAACAATTTTTGTATTGTGTTGCTGACGATATAGTTCTAATTTGCGATTCAGTCCTTCCATTGCTTGATCATCACCCACGAGGGTGTGATCAAGATCGGTAATGAGAAGAAATTGAGTCACAGACAGTATGCTCCTTATATATAGTCGTTTTCAAACCAAATACACCTGACTGTACCACAACTTGAGGCCGAGTTGCAAAAAACTCAACTAAATATAAAGTTAATCTATAGTAGTGAAATTGACCTTGACATTTTACCCCATACCAGCGATAAAGGTCAAGCAATGCAGTTTTTACGACAGAAGTGGAAATTTGCAGCCGAGCAGACTGTTGTTTGTGGCGATTCGGGTAATGATATAGCTTTATTCGCTGTCGGTCAGGAACGGGGAATCATTGTCGGGAATGCTCGTCCAGAGTTACTCCAATGGTATCATCAGCATCCTGCGGACTACCGTTACCTCGCCCAAAACCGTTGTGCTGCTGGGATTATGGAAGGTTTAAAATATTTTGGTTTCCTAGAATGATTAGCTATCTTAAAGGTATTGTCGCCGGTGTCCAAGCCATTACTCCTAATCGCGTCATCTTGACCTTAGAAGTCAATGGCACAGGTTACGATTTACAAATTCCCCAACGTCTGGCTAACCAGTTAACCTCAACTGGGGATGTGATCCAAATCTTTACCCATTACCAGATTCGGGAAGAAGTACCCATGCTTTACGGTTTTTCTTCTCCTTCCGAACGGGATTTATTTCGCCATTTGCTCAGTGTTAGCGGTATTGGTGCAGCATTAGCGATCGCTCTCTTGGATACAATGGAATTACCAGAGTTAGTCCAAGCCATTGTCGCTGCTAACATCCAAATGCTAATTCAAGCCCCTGGAGTGGGCAAGAAAACCGCTGAACGCATTTGTTTAGAACTAAAGAGTAAACTCATCGAATGGCGCAAATCAGCGGGCTTCTTTGTGGCTACAGGGGGACCCGCACCAGGAATTTTAGAAGAAGTGCAAATGACTCTTTTCGCTTTGGGATATACTGCCCATGAAGTCAGTCACGCTTTGCACACAGTTAGCGAAAATATTGGTTTACCCAAAAATGCCTATGTGGAAGATTGGATTAGACAAGCGATCGCCTATCTTAGCAGTAGTGAAGTAGAGTGTTCCTAATTCATGATCAATAATAATCCCTATGCTTGGATAAATGAATCTCTCGCCACTATTCATCGGGCTGACTGGTATCGTTCCGTGCAAACTATTCACAGCCGACCCGGTGCAACTGTGGTCTTATCTGGGCAAGAGGTTATTAATTTTGCCAGTAATGATTACTTAGGATTAGCAGGAGATGAACGCTTACAAATAGCCGCCATTACTGCTATTCAACAATTCGGCACTGGTAGTACAGGTTCTAGATTACTCAGTGGGCATCGAGAAATACATAGAGAATTAGAACAGGCAATAGCATCTACTAAACAAACCCAAGACGCATTAGTATTTAGTTCTGGTTATTTAGCAAATTTAGGGACAATTGCGGCCATAGTCGGCAAAAGAGACTTAATTTTATCTGATGAATATAATCATTCCAGCTTAAAAAAGGGAGCAATTCTCAGCGGTGCAACTGTCATGGAATATCCGCACGGTGGTACTGCAGTACTGCAAGAAAAGTTATGGGAACACAGGAAAAATTTTCGCCGCTGTTTGATCATCACTGATAGCGTCTTTAGCATGGATGGTGATTTATGTCCATTACCCCAACTGCTAGATTTAGCTGAAGAATTTAGGAGTATGCTACTACTTGATGAAGCTCATGCTACGGGAGTGATGGGAAAAACTGGCGCTGGTTGTGTAGAACATTTTGGGTGTACAGGTAGGGAATTAATTCAAATTGGCACATTAAGTAAAGCCTTGGGAAGTTTAGGCGGATATGTAGCCGGAAGTAGCTCCCTGATTGACTTTTTACGCAATCGCGCCCCCAGTTGGATTTATACCACTGCCCTTTCTCCCGCAGACACAGCAGCAGCAATAGCCGCTATGAAGATAGTGCGAGAAGAACCGGAAAGGCGATCGCAACTTTGGCAAAATGTCAATTATTTAAAACAATTAATTACAGAGAATTTACCTAATTTAAAGTTATTACCCACAGAATCGCCGATATTATGTTTTCAATTATCTAGTGCAGCAGCCGCATTAACAGCCGGAAAGCATTTGCGAGAATCGGGAATTTTTGCACCAGCTATTCGTCCCCCGACAGTTAGTACCAGTCGCATTAGAATATCTGTAATGGCTACCCATGAGTTAGGACATATTCAGAAATTAGTGGAAGTGATCAAAAGTATGGAAGGGTAAGGCTTTATTGAGTTTAGCAGCGATCGCCTGGAATGTTACGGTAATGCCTGATTCAGACAATTATTTCGCGCAAAGTCGCAAAGGAGCAAAGACGCAAAGAAGAAAAGGAAGATATTTTCTTTTTCAGCCATTATAGGGGTTTAGCAAAAAATCAAATCATGTAAATCCTTAAATCATAAAAATCATAGTTCAGACATTTTCGGTTAAAAATATTTGGAAGGGTAAATAACTAAAGAGTCCCTACACCAGAAACTACCAACCGAAAACCGTAGTCATAACACCTATCGTATGGGTTACTGTAGTGACGATACGCAGAACGGCAAATTTTATCATCACTACACCATGAACCACCGCGCATTACATAGACATCATTGCTACTAATCCAAGGAATGCTGTCATTAGGCCAAATAGGTGCATTTATATAATTTTCATGCCAGCCATCTTCACACCACTCCCATACATTACCGTGCATATCATACAACCCAAAATTATTGGGAGGAAACTTTCCTAAATCTGTCGTTTTTCCGAATAGAAATTTACTATAATTTGCTAAATCGAAGGTAATATTTTCACCAAAGTAGTAAGGAGTTGTGGTTTTAGCACGACAAGCATACTCCCATTCTGCTTCACTGGGTAAGCGATATATTTTACCTGTATGTTTACTTATTCTGGCGCAAAATTCCTGCGCGTCATGCCATGATACTCTTTCAACTGGAAGATTTACACCTTTAGCTTGGAAGTGGGAGGGTTGAGGGTGTAAATCAATGTTCACTTTCGGTAAAGCTGCTATCCTTTCCCATTGTGCTTGAGTAACAGGATATTTCCCCATAAAAAAAGGTGGAACTGTAACTTGATGTTGAGGTTTTTCAGAATCATCTCCTTCTCCATCTGGTGAACCCATGATAAATTTTCCCCCTGATATTTTTAGCATTTCTAAAAATACATAATTACCTAAATTTTCTATAAAGGATGTGGGTATTTTTGGGTAATTAATCTTTGGTAAACCTGTTTGTAAATGGTTATAAGAAACTGGTAATTTTGATGATGTTGAAACTATCTGTTTTTCTAATCCTGATAAAACCTCATTTGCTGACTGAAACCGATTAACTGGAATATCTTGCAACATCTTATCTAAAACTATTTCTAACTCCTGACTCACAGAAACATATTGTTTCCATATCCACTGCATTCTCATAGAATCAAATATTAAATCATCACCATCATCTTTTTGAAAATATCCCGTTAATAAACGAATACAAGTTACAGCTAAACTATAAAGATCACTATTCGGAAAAACCTTCCCGCGCATTTGTTCCGGTGGTGCATATCCCGGCGTTCCTGTAATCGTCCCCACTCTAGTTAGAACACTTCCGCCAACTTCCTTAGAAACTCCAAAATCAATTAGGAATAAAGCACCAGTTTGAGAACTTCTAATAATATTTTCTGGTTTAATATCTCTATGAATGACTTTATTATCATGGACAAATTGTAAAATAGGTAATAATTCAATTAATATCTGTTTAACTTCCGATTCGCTGAATTTTCCTTTTTGTTGTAATTCATCTAAGAGATTTTTACCTTCGATAAATTCCTGAATTAAATATAATCTTCCTTCTTGGGGAAAGAATGCGAGTAAATCTGGAATATGTGAATGTTTCCCTAAATCTCGCAGTCGAAAAGCTTCTTGTTTAAATAACTCCGTCGCTTTTTCCAAAGCCGCACTTCCCGACTGTTGGGGTAAAAATTGCTTAATCACACAGGGAGTATCTAATCTTTGTTCGTCTACTGCTAAAAACGTTCTCCCAAAGCCACCTTCACCAATAACCCGCACACCGCGATACCGTTCTTGCAATACCAGTTTACTCCCACAACGTTGACAGAATATCGTCTTAGGTGGATTTTGCTGTAGACAGTCGGGGTTAAGACACTGACTCATAGATACAGGTGAGTAATTACATTGATAATTATAATCACATTTTGACTATCCTTATCCATCCGATTTTTGATGAGGGATACAAGGTTGGGTTGAGGTAACAAAACCCAACATTACCAATGATTTCGTTGGGTTATGGCTAACGTCTCCCGTCAGGGATACGTTCCATTGCTTTGCGTTCACGCAGTGTCCCCCAGGGATACGTTCACGTGACCCAACCTACCATATAATGACTTTTTGAGGCTTAACCGAGCATTATTGGAATCAGATGGTTGTCACAATTTCTGAAGCTAAAAAAAATCCAGTTGGAGCTTTGCTATCAAATCTAACATGGGAAACTCTAGAAAAATTAGATGCAGATTTGGCAGAAACTGGAGCGCAGTTAACTTATTTAGATGGGTATTTAGAAATTATATCTCCATTATCTGATGCCCATGAAGAACCTAAAAATACTTTAGGTCAGCTTTTAGAGATTTATATGCGGGTGAAAAATATTCGTTTTTATGGACGTGGTAGTACAACAATTGGGACAAAAGAATTAGGCGCACGCAAAGAACCAGATGAGTCTTATTGTCTGAGTAAACGCAAACCAGTTCCAGACTTGGCAATTGAGGTAATAGTCACCAGTGGTGGAATTGACACCCTAGAAATTTATCGTCGAGTCGGAGTATCAGAGGTTTGGTTTTGGCAAGATGGTGTAATTTCGGTTTATTGTTTGCGTTCTACAGGATATGATTTAGTAAGTAAGAGTGAATTATTACCAGAATTGGATTTGCGGTCACTAGAGTTTTATTCTCGAATGGCAGATCAATATGATGCAGTGAATGCTTTTATGCAATCGTTGATGTAGAGAAGCGATGCCTACGGCGAGCGAAGCTATCGCCCTCTACCAGCAGTCTTTACCAATCAGTGAAAGCATTGGCAATATCCAAGGTAAAGCCGCGACTTTGCACTGTTTAGCTAACAAATGGCAAACAGTTAAGGTACTTTCTTAAACTTCCAAATTTTGAAAGTGCTGCAACAAACATCAAAACAAGAAACTGATGGTATAAATATGCTGGTGATCAAGCTATCCTTAACTCCTTATCTTCATCGCTATTATTATTTTCTTCCATTTTTCTTCGATAGATAATTCCATTCAAACTTATAAAAGAGACGTTTCATGAAACGTCTCTACATTGTTTTTCAAAACATCTAATCAACTTTAAACCTAGCTAACAATTCCTCACGGGAAAGATTAGATAAATTAAGTAATAACTGGGTTCTTTCCGTTAAAGAAAGTTCCATCATCGGAATCACAATAGTAGATAACTCCTCATCTAAATTACCAAAACGCACCGCTAACAAACTCTCGACCATCAAACGCTGTCCGTCTTGTTGTCCTTCGTGTCTTCCTTCCTGTCTTCCTTCTTCTATTCCCTCTTGTTTCCATTCTTCACACTGTTTAAGATATGCTGGTGATAAACTCATAATTAACTCCCTTACTTCTTCATCATTGACATCACTATTCAATTCTAAATTTTTCTGCCAAGATGCGAAAACTGCTACCAGTTTGTTCAATTTATCATTCTCTCGTGAAAGTTCAACAACTTTGCTGATAGCTTCAGTTTGAGTTTTGCCTTTTCCCATTGCCCTTAACCATAGTGTATCCTCTATTATGGGTAATTGGTTAATAGCAACAATAGCCGCTTTCTGGTATTTTGGCAGAAAATAAACTCCTTTTTCCCATCCCTCCTTTGTTTTTGCTCCAAACCCTTCCAAGATTCTTTCAGAACAAGTTGGTGTTAAAATCCATAGAAAGGGTAATTCTTCTTCAGAGATAGAACGTTTTTCTCTTTTTGCTTGTCGTAATAATTCACCCCAGGGGAAACGCATCTTATCAATAAGGGCAATTTAATCTCAATAATGACCAAAATATTCGCATTAACGACCATTATTGACAATATTTTATTCCATCACTATGACTCTGAAAAAATCAATCAAACGATAAATGAGGATTTATTGGTTTACGCATTAAATCGGTATTTTGTCAATAAAATTTAGATGCGTTTCCCCTGTAATTCACCCTGAACACTATACAATTTTAACAAACAACTTCTAATTTCTATCTCATTAGGTGCATTACGGTAAGGTTCAAAAAGACAGCTTGTAACTGCCATTTTTCCTAATAATCCTAATTCTGAATTTATAACTGTTGTTGTCGGAACAAACCAAACATCTATTTCCTGAACTTCGCTTTTTACATCTTTACTGGTTTTGACCTCTCCTAAAGGTGCTAATAATTCTTCTAGATATTCTTTAGCAAGTTGGTCGTGCGGTTGTCTTGTCATAAATTAGTATTTTCTTATATCAGTATATAAAGTTTTATTATCCCGATTCTCAAAGCGTGAGGGAAATTATCAATAATCTGCACAAATCAAGGCATTAGACCTTTATGATACAATAATACTAACTCAATTAAGAACTCTCCCCTAATTTTTTTCATTTTCCAATCATCAATCCATGAACAAAAGGTGATCAAAAAGTCGGGGATCTCGGTTATTTGTATCACCTATCACCTACTGCTATGACCTTTGACTTTCCTAATACCGCCCTTTCCGTAGCTGGTTTAACCGACTATCTAAAATTACTCTTAGAACAAGATGAAATTCTCAGACAAGTGTGGGTAACTGGAGAAGTTTCCAGCACCAATCATCACCAGAGTGGGTTATTTTTTACATTAAGAGATACTGATAGTACAGCCGCGATTAAGTGCGTGGCTTGGAAAAGTCAAGTAGCAAAATTAGCACAAATGCCAGTTTCTGGTGAACAGTTAATTATTTTAGGCAGTATTCGTATTTACCCGCAACGGGGAGAGTATCAATTAACAGTGTGGCAAGCCTTACCTGCGGGTGTAGGTTTACAGGCATTACGCTATCAACAACTGAAAAATCGCTTACAGGCTGAGGGACTATTTGATACGGAGAGAAAAAGATACTTTCCCTCACATCCGCAAATTATCGCCGTTATTACGTCCCCAACAGCAGCCGCTTGGGGTGATATTCAAAAAACCCTTAAACATAGATATCCCGGCTTACACATCTTATTTTCTCCCGCAACAGTACAAGGTGAACAAGCACCAGCGTCCATTGTAAAAGCCATTGAACGGGTCAAAAAAGATGGTCGTGCAGAAGTATTAATTTTATCAAGAGGTGGTGGTGCTGTTGAGGAATTAGCTTGTTTTAATGATGAAAGAGTGGTTATGGCTGTTGCTAATTGTCCAATTCCCGTTATTACTGGTATCGGACATGAAAGGGATGAATCCTTAACTGATTTGGTGGCCGATTTATGCGTACATACACCAACAGCCGCAGCGGAAACCGTAGTACCTGCATTGGCTGATTTGCAAATTCAACACCAACAGCGAATTACAGACTTGTGTACAGCCGTAAATTCATCATTAGCAGCTAGGGAAAAGCAACTTCAAGGATTAAAACATCGGTTGCGTCAATTGCGGTTAGATAGACAAGTAGAACAGGAAAGAGACAAGTTATCTTGGAAACATCGGCAATTATTACAGGTAACAACGGGAAAATTACAACAGGCCGATCAACACTTAGAAATGTTACGACAAAAATTGGACAGTATTGACCCCAAGTCCGTTTTACAGCGTGGCTATGCAGTGGTGATAACAGAAAATGGTGTAATTCCTCGTTCTGTATCAGAATTAACTATAGGAGAAAATTTAGTGATTCAGTTGGCACAAGGTAAGGTAACAGTTAAAGTTATAGAAGTTACTGAAGGTTGAGTTCTGGAAAATATATTTTCAGACTTGAGGCTTCATACTCAGGATGCTCTACTGTACGCTGTAAGCTATGTCCTATCATGATTCTGCCTTATTACAAAAAATCTCTGTCGAGATTTGTCAATCAATTATTGCTATTCAAAAACAGCAACCAGAATTCTTGATTGCAAAATATCGAACTATTAACTGGCAAATATCTACAAATAAATCGGCTTTAAGTACAAAATTCACAGCCATACTCAGTCAAACTCAAAGCTGGGATGAATTATTACAAAGACTGCAATCATCACTTAAAGCGGTGCTTGTTCCCGCAGCTTTTGATTCACAAATACTATCAGATTTAATATCTGCTGTTGAGCAGCTAAATCCAGAAAATATTGATGTAAATACTAACCATTTACTCCAACGACAATCTGCTAGTATAACTATTTTGCTTTTAGATGCAGAAAACCTGCAACTAAACACGAATACAGAAAAGTTTTTAACTACAATTTGTCATTGTCCTGTACAAGTTAAAATTGCTTTTGCTAATTGGTCAAATCGCGGAAAGTTGGATGTAGAATTACATGAACGTGGCTATGATTTAATTCATGTTCCTGCTGGTAGAGATAATGCTGATGGTAAAATGATTGCGGTGGGTTCTTCTATTCATGAACGCTATCCTCATGTGAAGGAGGTGTTTGTTTGTTCGTCAGATAAGGTAATGACAAACTTATGTAATACACTACAACAAAATGGGATATTAGTTTATCAAGTTACTCAGCATGGAGAAAATATTAAAGTATTCAATAGTTTAACAAGTGAAACTATTAATTATTCTCTTAAACCTTTGCCAGAGATACCATCTATAGAGCAGTTTCTTTTGCAAATGAAGGGTTTGATTAAATTACAACAAAAACAAACTAAAAGTTATTGGATTAAGCTTTCGATTCTGTCTAAATTATTTAAAAGCAAACATCAATTAACCATTAGCCAAATTATTGCTCATCACTTTCCCGGTAAGCAAGCCAAAGACGTATTTATTCACTATCCATCTGAGATTGTAGTTCATCAAATTGATGAGAAATCTGAATTATATGTCACCCTTTTTGAACATCATCAATCGAAATCAGAAAATACTCAGGATAATTCACAACAGGAAATTCTGACATCAAAAGTATTATATCCTATTAATTCTTCCGCAGATTTAGAGCAAGCAATCAAGAATATTTTGACTAATTTAAGCAAGGTAGATAATCATAAATCTCTTGATATTAGTATTTTGGCAAGTAAATTTTATCAGCAATATGGTAAACCAATAACTGAACAAATCAAACAATTAAAGATTGGGGGTAGTTTTGCTAAATTTCTCCATTCTTGTCATTCTTTGCAAATTCAGCAAGTCGGTAAAAAATGGGAAGTGGGTGTGAAAAAATCTGGACTATGATTTGTTGGATTTGGATAATTAATTTGATTTAGAGGATTAAACCCAGAATACCGAGATAGACTGTACTATAAATATAGTCTGTAAAGAAATGTAAATATTATGATGCTACAAGATAAAGTTATTGTCATTGTCGGTGCTACTGGTGGTATTGGTTCTACCTTAACTCGTCAGTTATCCTCCACTGGTGCGAGGTTGGTACTTGTAGCTAGAGACGGGGAAAGTTTAGCAGCATTAGCTAATGAGTTATCAGGAGAGGTGCTGACAGTTCCTACTGATATTACTCAACCTCAACAGGTAGACGCATTAATTCAAAGGACAATAGCTCAGTTTGGACAAATTGATGTTTTGGTAAATGCAGCCGGAGCGGGTATTCTCAAAGCCTACAACACCATTGAATCGGCAGATTTAGATGCAATGCTGGATTTGAATTTAAAAGGCTGTTTTTACACCACTCAAGCCGCAGCGAAGGAGATGCAAAAACGGAAATCTGGTCATATTTGTAATGTTGTCGGTATTCTTGGTAAACATTCAATGCCTATGGCTGCGGCTTATTCTGCGTCTAAGTTCGGTGTGGTGGGTTTTAGTAAATGTATAGCGGAAGAACTGAAACGCTTTGGGGTGAAAATTACGCTTTTTTACTTTGGGGGGATAGATTCTTCTTTTTGGGATAAGGTAAATTTAAAAGTAGATCGGAGTAAAATGCTGAGTTGTGAAACTGCGGCAAATGCTATTTTTTATGCTTTATCTGCCGAACCCCAGGCTATACCCATGGAAATTAATATTCAACCTGAGAGTCATTTATTTTTTTAGTATGTCATAGATTCAGAGGGAACAGGGAACGGGCAACTTTCTAACAGGAAAAACTCATGTTTGAGTTAAACATGAGATTGAAATAATGACACTGTTTTTTTGGTGCTTACGCATCTTTTAAAAACATCTTTTTTTTGACAGAAGCTCTAAACTGCTGCAAATGAGTGTTTCTTATCTGTTCCCTGTTCCCTGTTCCCTGTTCCCTTTTTTTGTAAATACTGGATTTAAAATAAATTATGCTGCAAATTGATCACGTTCACTTTTATGTCGAAGATGCCCAAAGGTGGCGAGATTGGTTTGTTTATTGTCTTGGTTTTCAAACAGTAAATGATGGCTTTTTTCCAAGTCTTTCTCATCATCAAAAATCGTTACATACTCGGACAGAAGTGGTGAAAAGTGGATCTGTCTACTTTTTACTTTCTTCTGCGATTTTACCGACTAGCCCGGTGGCTGAGTTTTTGCGTCAACATCCTCCTGGTGTGGCTGATATAGCCTTTGTAGTTGATGATGTGGAAGCTTTGACAGCAAGGGCTATAAGTAATGGGGCCAGGATTCTCCAACCTGTTGAAGATGCTGGATTTTGTCAGTATGCCAAAATTGCTGCTTGGGGGAGTTTAAATCATACGTTAATTACTAAAAATACCGCAAGAATAGCAGATAACGAAAATATTTTACATGATTCTATTACGGCGATTGATCATCTAGTTTTGAATGTGGGAGTTGGTGAATTAGAAACTGCTGTTAATTGGTATCAAAAAATATTTGATTTTCAACCTCAACAAACTTTTAATATTAAAACTGATCGTTCTGGTTTGCATAGTCAGGTAATGATTTCACCTCATGGTAATATTCAATTACCAATTAATGAACCGGCTTCGCCTAGTTCGCAAATTCAGGAGTTTTTGGATGTAAATCGAGGGGCAGGTATTCAACATATTGCTTTATTAATACCTGATCTTGTGAATGCAATTTCTCGATTTCGGGCTGCTGGTTTATCTTTTCTTTCTGTTCCCCAAAGTTACTATTCCCAGCTACAACAACGATATAAATTTTCTCTGTCAACTGAAGAATTACAAGCTATATCTCATCAGGAAATTCTGGTAGACTGGCATGAAAATTCTCACCCAGGTCAGTTATTATTGCAAATTTTCAGTCAACCAATTTTTTCAAAACCAACTTTCTTCTTTGAGTTTATTGAACGTCGTTCTTTTGCCCAAGGTTTTGGAGAAGGTAATTTTCTGGCTTTATTTCAAGCTATTGAACGTGAACAAATTAAACGCGGTATTGATTTCCCTTCCAGCCAGGGAATAAATTCCCTGTCTAAAAGCTAAAGTCGGTTAAAACCGACTATTTTATCAGCATAAGTAGGATAATTTTTAATCCTCACCTACTTACTGGGAACGCTGAATATTACCTGCTTTTACCCAACCTTCTTTATCGGTATCAGCAATGCGAATTTTTTGCCATTTTTTATCGGCACTTTCTTCTAAAATAATTACTTTTTTATTACCACCAACTCCACCAGTAGTGGAAGAATTTGCGTCTGGTTCAGACCGCATACTTAGTCCTTGCGCCCAAGTAACTGTTCCTTCGTAAGCATCTGGTGGTAATGGTTTGGGTGATTCTGTGGGTGTGGGTGTGGGAGTAGCTGTAGGGCTAGATGTGGGGTTGGGAATAGCTGGTTTTTGCGATTGAGATTTGGGAGTGGCTTTGGGCTTTTTAATTTGTTTAGAAGGATTATCGTTAGCATACAGTGGCTTGGGAGGAGTTACTGCGGTACGGTTAACAAAATATAGGGCAACTGTTAAGCCAGTACCTAATAAAACTGCGATCGCTAAAATAAAACCGAGTATAACTTTAAGTAAGTTTGTAAGCATATAGTAGGGAATTGGTAATTGGTAATTGGTAATTGGTAATTGGTAATTGGTAATTGGGAATTGGGAATTGGGAATTGGGAATTGGTTAGTTTTTTTCTTCTTCCTTCTTTCTTCTTTCTTCTTTCTTCTTTCTTTTCTTCCTCCTGACTCCTGACTCCTGACTCCTGACTCCTGACTCCTGACTCCTGACTCCTGACTCCTGACTCCTATAATTGACGTTGAATGCGATCGCTTAAAGGACTGTATTTTGAGGCTAGACGCGCCCTACCGGATGCTGCCCATTCTTGGAGTTTTTGAATCTGTTCGAGGGCAGTTCGTGCCAAGGGGATAATTTGACTAGCAGCCTCTAAAATATCATCAGTGGTGAAATCACGGTTTTGACTAAAGCCAATGTGCATGGCTTCAATTAAAGTTTGTTCAATTTCTGCACCGGAAAAATCGGGAGTTTCGTAGGCTAATCTTTCGATTTCATAGCTGTTCAAATTATGGGGACGCAATCGGGATAAATGCACATTGAAAATGGCTTTTCTTTCTTCTTGGCTGGGTAAACCGACAAAGAAAATTTCATCAAATCGCCCTTTTCTTAACATTTCTGGTGGTAACGCCTGAATATCATTAGCAGTAGCCACAACAAATACAGGAGAAGTTTTTTCCGCTAACCAATTGATAAAAGTCCCAAATACCCGGCTGGTAGTTCCTGCATCACCTTTGCTACCCAAACCCGAAAAAGCTTTGTCAATTTCATCAATCCAAAGTATACAGGGAGCGAGCGCTTCTGCGACTTGAATCATTTGCCGGGTGCGGGATTCTGACTCACCCACCAAACCACCAAATAACCGCCCTACGTCTAATCGTAACAGAGGTAAATGCCAATGGTGAGCGATCGCTTTGGCTGTTAAAGATTTGCCAGTTCCTTGAATTCCCACCAACATTAACCCACGGGGATAAGGTAAACCATATTGTCGGGCTTTTTCGCTAAAGGAACCCCCACGCCGAATTAACCAATCTTTCAAATTATCCAAACCACCAATATCAGTAATTTCCTCAGTGGCGGGGTAAAAATCAAGAATTTGGGTTTGGCGAATAGTTTGCCGCTTTTCTGCCAAAACTAAATCTACATCTTCCGGTTCTAATTGTCCATGAGTGGCGATTCCTCGCGCCAATACCCGGCGGATTCTTTCCATAGACAACCCTTGACAAGAACGCACCAAATCATCCAAAAACTTACCAACAGGGGGATTCCCGGTGGCTTGTAACAACCGTTCCACCTCCATTTTGATTTCCGAGGCGTTAGGTAGGGGAAACTCAACCACCGTCAGCACTTCCGTCAAATCGTCAGGAATAGCGACGCGAGGGGATAATAGGACAATATTTTTCGGTTGTGATTTCAGCAGTTTGGCTAAATTACGAAGTTTACGAGCGATCGCCACATCATCCAAAAATCTATGATAATCTCGTAAAATCAACACCGCAGGTGCAGCAGCAGTCAACTTTTCCACAAACTCCAGAGCCTGTAACGGGTTACGTTTACCAAACCCCACATCATTAGGACTTCCTTGATAACCGTCCACAAAATCCCAAGTATACACCGGACGATTACCTTGATTTGTCGCCTCTTCCCGAATCGCCGCTTCTACCCGTTCTTCCTCATAAGTGGGAATATAAATCAACGGATAACGAGCGCGAAGTAACAATTTAAACTCATCACGAAAATTCATAAAAGTAATTATGCTTAAATTTTTAAATTTAGAAATTCAGGATCTTCAAAAAATCTCTAACTTATAATACATGAAGTAGGTTGACGTTGAAAATTGTCTTGATAGCCAGGCAATAGGCAAGAGGCAAGATAGGTCAGGTATTGTCAATAAGACCAATAAGAATAAAAATGATCCCAACATTCTAGGACTAACCCTTTCAAAGTGACTAACGGAAATATGCCTTTGCAGTGCTATCCTTGTGAATATTTCGCTCATATTTTGTTTTTTTGGAAGGTTGAAACAACCAATCTTCGTTACAAATTTCACCACCTTGAAAGGGCTAGTCCTAAAATATTAATTTTCAGTGAAAAGACTTGACAAAGAAGCGAAAAAAGCAACTAGATGTTGTATGGTAGTTTTTTACGTAGATTTCAATGACTAATATTTGAATTTATGCAGCAAAGGTTCTTGACTCAAGTTTTACCAAGACTAGCAGCCGTCACCGTATCTTCCCTTTTGACTTTAGGAATTTCTTTAAATGAACCAAGTTATGCCAGAGGTAACAAATTTTTCTGTACCCAAGAGGAAAATGTACCAGTTACCAAGGTTCGCGGTTCACGGGGTGCTGAGACTTTTCTGCGTTGGGTTGTCAAAGATTTTAAGAACTTCCCACCCCAGAAACGCTGTCAAATTGTTACCGCTAAATTACAACGTTATTATGATCAAGGTAAGTTGTTTTTTACTGGCAGAAAGAAGTTTAACGGCTATCCAGTTGTATGTATTGCCAATAAAGAAGGCGCACCTTGTACAGTCGATAATTTATTAGTCACCCTTAAACCGGGAACTGATTTTGAAGAAGTGCTGGTAAGAATGACCGATTTCCGTCGAGGTGCAGGTGATTCTCCAATTAATTTAAGTGGATGTAATCTGATCTCCTACAACGATGAAGGTAATATTTACATAGATGTGAAGAAATTGCTAGATAATGAAACCTGTACTGATAATTAGGTACTGACAATCATTAAATTCCTTGATATTCACGATTTATTTTCTACTTGGGAAATTGGATTAATTTCCTGTCAAAATTCAAAGTTTAGCATTTAACATTTTTGGAATTAATGTCAAACAGGAATTGGTATTGGTTTAGAAGTAAAATTATTTATACTCTAGGATTAGTGATCTGTCTTGGTGGTGTTTCCCTAGCAATATCAAGACAGCAAAGCATTTCTAGTAATTGCAATATTTCTGAATGTCCAATACCAACATCCTCTCAGTCTGAACCTACCCTAACTGTAGAGCAAATACAACAATTAGTACAAAATATAACAGTAAAAATATCAACCAAGCAATTACCCCAAACCTTACTTGGTTCAGGCACTTTACTAAAAAAAACAGACAATATTTATACAGTTATTACTAATGCTCATGTCTTAAGAGCCGCTAAACCACCCTATCAAATTCACACCGTTGATGGATCTATTTACAATGCTGCGGTCTTAACCAAGGCGAAATTTCCCCAAGAGGATTTAGCTGTTTTGCAGTTTTCCAGTCATAATGTAGTTTATACAGGAGCTAAGTTAGGAAATACCTCTACGCTGCAAGTTGGGGAGCAGGTATTTGTGGGAGGATTTATATCCAGAGGAACTGCTGATGATATTCCTGAGTCAGAGGTGAAAACAGTCAAAAATAGCTGGTATAGCTTTGTGTTTACTGCTGGTGAGGTTTCCATTTTACTGACTAAGCCTTTAGTGGGAGGTTATCAGATTGGCTATACTAATGATGTTCGTAAAGGGATGAGTGGCGCACCATTGTTAAATATAAAGGGTGAAGTTATCGGTATCAATAGTTTACATAAAAACCCACTGTGGGATAGTTCGGAAGTATATCAAGATGGTTCTCAACCAGAACCACAAGTAGAAAAACTTATTATAGATTCTAGTATGGCTATACCTATTAATCAACAGGTTTTACTACGTCATTTGGAGAGTAACTGATGAGGTTTGGCCGTATCCTATCATCAGTCTTACTGACTACAACAATTGCCATCTTTCCGGTGAATGGTATAGCAGCATTATCAAGTCAAGAAGTTTATGTTATTGCCGAAAAAATAACAGTTCGTATTGATGGTACTAAGTCTGGTTCTGGTATTATCATCAAACGCAAAACTAATAGTCAAAGTTCAGCTTATACTTATACAATTTTGACTAACTGGCACGTTGTTAATTTAGAAGGTAACTATACAGTCCAAATATACAATGGTAGACAATATACCTTTAACCACCGACAAGTAAAACAATTGGGAGATGTGGATTTAGCAGAGTTTACCTTTACCAGTAATCAATATTATGAATTAGCAGAAATGGGAGATTCTGACCAAATTACTGGGGGAGAACCTATTTATGTAGGTGGATTTCCAGAACTAGCTGTTGGACTGACTGAACGTAAATTTGACTTTGACTCAGGGTTGATTACTGGACCACCACAAAAACCAAATCAAGACGGTTATACTTTGCGGTTAGGTACTAAGGTTCTCAAGGGCAAAAGTGGTGGACCAATACTTGATGAAAATGGCAAGTTAGTTGGTATTTACGGTCAGTCGTCCAAAAATATTAATAATCGTGATACTGATACTATTCCATTAGGTATTGCGTTGAAGACTTATTTACAACTTACTGGGACACGGATAAATCCCAGTCCAGCAGTTACGAAAGTTCCCAGTCGAACTACCACCAAAAATCCTCCTCAACCAGTTACTAAAATTTCCAGTCCACCAGTTACAAAAGTTCCTAGCGTTCCTTTCACCCTAGCGAAAACCCTACCTGGAGATTTTTTCTTGGTAACAGCTATTGCTTTGAGTCCCAAGGGCGAAATTCTCGCTAGTGGCAGTAAGAATGGAAGTATTGAACTATGGAATATAGCTACAGGAAGCAAAATCCGCACTCTTCAAGGACACTCCGACCGAATTGAGTCGCTTGCTTTCAGTCCAGATGGTAAAACCTTGGCTAGTGGCAGTAATGACGAGACGATTAAACTGTGGAATGTCGCTACAGGAACGGAAATTGGCAGCCTTCAAGGAAGTTTTTTCTCGGTTTATTCTGTCACTTTCAGTCCAAATGGTAAAACCTTGGCTAGTGGCAGTAGTGATGGGACTATCAAGTTGTGGGATGTGTCCACAACCAAGGAAATACTCACTCTGCCAGGGCATACTACTAAGGTTAGTGCTGTGGCCTTTAGTCCCGATGGCAAAATTTTGGCTAGTGGCAGTGATGACAGGATAATTAAACTATGGAACGTGGCAACAGGTGGAGAAATTCTGACTTTTGACGGACATTCTGATCGGGTTGGTTCTGTGGCTTTCAGTCCCGATGGGAGAATTTTAGCCAGTGGCAGTGATGACAATACAATTAAACTATGGAATGTAGCCACAGGAACGGAAATCCGCACTCTCACAGGTCACTCTAACCGAGTTGGTTCTGTGGCTTTTAGTCCCAATGGGCAAATTTTGGCTAGTGGCAGTGATGACAATACAATTAAATTGTGGAATGTGGCAACGGGAACACAAATCCACACTTTGACAGGTTATACTGACACCGTTGATTCTGTTATTTTTAGTTCAGACGGCAAAACTCTAGCTAGTGCGAGTAGAGAAAGTAATATTAAAGTTTGGCGGGTGTCTGAGTAGAAGGGGTAGATAGTTTGATTGTTTTTTTCTGTTGTAAAAACAGCGATGAGAATAGGTCTTGATTGTTTAGACAACCCTAAACAAGACCTAGGCTACTCTGATATGGGTATGCTGCGAAATACGGCATTGTAGTATCTCTGATAGTCAACATAAGGATTAACTTTCACTTCAATTGCTGCTATCTCTTTTACTTGTGTTGGTACCTCTTTGAACGTCGCTATTGCTTTCAGAGGAATACCTTTAAGCATCCTTGTATTAGGAGATCCTTCTTCTTTACTTTTGCCTATTTGTGCCTGCTTACAAAAATACTCACTTCCATATACATCAAACATCTTGCTTTCACGGCATATAAAAGATACATCACTATCTTGTTTAGCAGTTAATAGAAAGTGACAATTCACGGTAGAAGAGGAACGTTTACAGCCTTGCAAAGTTACATTAATATGTTCAAATTCTACAGTTTGGTTTTTGGCACTGCTAGGTTTTTGAGAATTCTGCTGAAGTCTGCCGCATACAACATTGCCACTATCGGTAACAACGCACGCCCTTTGTGCTGCTACTGGAGGACTAGAAACGAGTAGACTGGTTAAAGCTACACCTGTGAGAGTGCTAACTTTGGTAAGGTGACGAATGGTACGCATAATCTAATGATGGTAAACATGGGATGATTTGTTAAGTTTATCACTTTTGATTATAGTAATGTATTTTGTTTTTCCTTGATTTTACATAGCTTATTCAATATTTAGTAATACATTAACTAAATTTATGGTTGCTTTTAAAGACCTTAAACCAAGCATTTCCGCTACTTTTTTAGATTTTTCTCAAGGCAACCTACACAGTGATTTTAACTAACTTTGATTTAAACAGGTTGTGTAAACATATTATTTAGCGTCATTTATTTTAAATAACTTAATCATTGCTTCTACCGTTCCTAAGTATTGCTCAAATTCTTTTTCTGTCGCCCTGAAGGTAAGATAGTAACCATTACCTTTTCTGACTGTGCTAATTTCTAAAACTCGAAATTTACATTCATTATCTTGAAAAAAATAAGCGAGTTTGTAGGCTGGAAATTCAGATAAAGTTGTTTCTGGTGTAGTTTCGTCTTTAAGGTTTGAATATGAATTATTAGCTTTGATTTTTGTTATAGTTTTGGCTTTAAATTCATTGAGAGAGAGAATTTTTTCGCCAAATTCCTCCCTATTAACTGTAAATACTGGAAAACAGGAATTCTCAGAATGGATATTTTCGGGTAAAAAGTTGATTAATTCACCGCCAAATTCCCCTGGTGGTTTTTGGGGAGTCCAGTTCTCAGGATATTTAGTATTGGTGTCCTGATATGGATAAGATAAAAAGTTGGGTTGAGGATGTATTATTTGAGATTTTAGCCAGAAAATCACAAGGGTAATAACCGCAACTACTCCTACTCCCGCAACTAAGAATATGTTCTGAGGAATTTTTGTGGTTAGTGGTGGTATTTTTTGCGTTGTTCCTGTAGTTGTTCCTGTAGTTGTTCCTGTAGTTGTTGCTGGTGTTACAAAGAGGAGTTCGTTAACTGCTGCTAATGCTTCTATTGCTGATGGATAACGCTCCTTGTGATTCCGGCGCACCATTTTATCAATAATCTTAGCTAATTTTGTGCTAACATGAGGAGCGTGATCTAGCCAAACAATTTCCTCTGTTTCAGGGTCAATAGGTAATGATATAACAGATGGATTTATACCTGTTAAGGCTTGGATAGCAATGACACCAACTGCATAGATATCAAAACTAAATTGTGGTGGTTTACCATCTTGTTGTTCTTTGGGTGCATAACCATGACTATATATATTAGTAACAACTCGTGGTTGTGCTGGTGGAGTAATTAATAGTGTAGGGATTTCTTTAACTGCTCCAAAGTCAATTAAAACTATTTTCCCATCAGATTCACGTCTCAGAATATTCTCAGGTTTGATATCCCTGTGAATTAAATCATTTTGGTGAACGAAGCTTAAAACTCCTAAAATATCCCGTAAAAGCTCAATTACGTCAGTTTCACTGAGTTGTTTACCGAGTGTTAACTCCTGACTGAGGGCGTGACCTTTAATGTATTCTTGTACTAAATAAAACTCTTGATTTTCCGTAAAGTAATCAAAATATGTAGGAATTTGGTCATGATCACCTAAGTGTTTCAGGTTTTCTGCTTCCCGTTCAAATAATTCTAAGCCTTTTTTCCAGTTCGTTGGATCTACAGGTTTAAACTGCTTAACAACACAAACAGGATTTCCTTGTGTTTTTGTATCCTGCGCTTTGAAGGTAACTCCAAATCCACCGCTACCGAGTTCTTCAACAATTTGGAAACGTCCACCAATAATTTGACCTACAGTAATTTCGTTTGTCATCCCAGTTACGCCCAACATCCGACAATATCTTTATACCATTTATACACCTGGTTACGACTATGGGAGGTGAGGCTTATTAAGATATAGATTTGGGAAGGGTGCATTGATAATATAAATTTTCCAAAAGCCCTAAAATATTATGAAACATTTTCAAAAGCCAATCTTCTAAATTGCCATCCAGCGCAGTAAAATTAATTTATTAATCTATGCTCCAGATCAGGAGGTAATTATCCAACGTTCCACCTCATTCTCTGGACATTCCATGACAATTCCATCATAGACAACGCAGATCAACTTTGCATTAGTCCTAGTTAACGGTTTAAACTCTGTTGATCTAAAATATAAATGATGGTATAATTTTGATAAAACGGATTTTTATTTCTCAATCACCATGAATAAAGTTACATTAGAGATTCCTGATCAATTAATGAATCAATTGCAAAATCAATCTGATTCTTTACAAAATATTTTGCTTAAAGCCTTGGAAGCATATTTAGCGGTAGAACCATCAAATTTAATCAAAACTAAAACTTGGGAACTCTGTGGAAGTTTAGAAATTCCTAATCCTGACCCTGAATTTATAATCAAAGATCAACAAGCAGAATTATCTACTAACTATGCAGAACATATTGATGATATTTTATATTAAAGTCAACTATTTTAATATAAAATCATGAATCAAGAAATAATTGTTGATACCTCAGACTTAATTGCTTTTTTCGTTAAAAGTGTACCGATATCTTATGTGATACAATAGTAAAAATTAAGTATTTTTCTCATTAGCTAATACTAATACTTCATGATATAAAGATTTATTAAGCCAAAAGCCATTAACCATTAAATCATCTAAAAGTGGTTGAACTAAGTCAATAAATCCTTTTTCTTTAGCAGCTAAAATAATACCTAAAATACCAGTTATTTTTAAACCTTGTTTTTTTGCTTCATTTCTGCCTTTTCTTTCATCAATAATTAAACGATCTGCATTGAATTCAACAGCCAGAGTAATTGCAGAAGCTTCACCAGGATCAAGAATTATTTGCAATTGTTTTAGTAAGGTTTCATTGGTGGTAGGATAAATCTTAATCCAGTCTAAATTTTGAATTGCAAGGGTCGCTGGATCAGTTTGTCCAGAAGCAATAATTTCTTGATAGACCATAATAGGTATCATAATATTGCCATAAAGTTTTTGTAATAAATTAAGCTGTCCAATAGCGGCTAAATTACTAATAGGCGAAGTATTACTAACAATAATCATAGCCAGTTATTAGCCTCTAAACTATCAATATCTTCTTTCAACTCTGCTAGATCATAGTGGGGAGAGATTTGACGACTACCTAAGATTTTTTGAAGTTGTAATTGATTCATTTTCGCAAAATTACTCGCTTGTCCAAGAGTAAATTTTTCTTGTTGAAATAACATAATTGCTATTTCCAGGAGTAATTCATCTTCAGACATGGAAATTGTTTTTAATGTGTCTTCTGTAATTACAATACTCATTTTTTCTGAATTGTTGTTAATGAATATGCTATATTTATTATACACAAAATTTTAAAAAATTGCCTGTTATGTGATATAATAACAAAAACTTAAATCAATATTGTACTATCCCAACAATAAAAAAATCTATGCTTACCCAAGATAAAAAACAAATCAACTGGAAACCTATTATCAAAAAATTTGTCGCTGTAGTTGGTGAAAAAGGCGTAGTTCAACGCAAAGAAGAACTTCTCACCTATGAATGTGACGGTTTAACCAGCTATAAACAACGTCCCCCAGTTGCAGTATTACCCCGAAGCACAGAACAAGTATCAGAAATTGTCAAAATTTGCAATCAATATTCTGTTCCCTTTATTGCCAGAGGTTCAGGAACGGGTTTATCTGGTGGGGCTTTACCAACAGAAAATTCCGTTTTGATTGTCACTTCTTTAATGCGACAAATCCTCAGTATTGATTTAGAAAATCAACGGGCTGTAGTGCAACCAGGAGTAATTAATAGTTGGGTGACACAGGCAGTTAGCGGCGCTGGTTTTTATTTTGCACCTGACCCTTCTAGTCAAATTATTTGTTCCATTGGTGGTAATATTGCCGAAAATTCTGGGGGAGTCCATTGTTTAAAATATGGTGTGACAACAAATCATGTTTTAGGTTTAAAACTTGTCCTTCCTAACGGTGAAATAGTTGATGTTGGTGGACAAATTCCCGAAACCCCAGGTTATGATTTACCTGGGGTATTTGTGGGTTCAGAAGGAACATTAGGAATTGCCACAGAAATCACCCTGAAAATTCTCAAGAGTGCGGAATCTATTTGTGTCTTACTAGCAGATTTTACCAGCGTAGATGCTGCGGCTGCCACTGTTTCTGATATTATCAGCGCGGGGATTATTCCCGGTGGCATGGAAATGATGGATAATATTAGTATCAATGCTGTAGAAGATGTTGTTGCCACTAATTGTTATCCCCGTGATGCCACAGCTATTTTATTAGTAGAAATTGATGGCTTAGAAGTAGAAGTTTCTGCAAATAAACAGCGAGTTATAGAAATTTGCAAAAAGAATGGGGCGCGAGATGTTACTAGTGCTAGTGACCCAGAAACTAGATTAAAATTATGGAAAGGTAGAAAAGCAGCTTTTGCGGCTGCGGGACATATTAGCCCAGATTATTATGTGCAAGATGGGGTAATTCCTCGAACTCAATTACCTTATGTTCTCCAGGAAATTGAAAGATTAAGTCATGAATATGGTTATCCTATTGCTAATGTTTTTCATGCTGGAGATGGGAATTTACATCCATTAATTTTATTTGATAATTCTGTACATGGAGAATTGGAAAAAGTCGAAGAATTGGGAGGAGAAATTCTCAGGCTATGTGTAAGAGTAGGTGGAAGTATTTCCGGTGAACATGGTATTGGTGCTGATAAGAAATGCTATATGCCAGATATGTTTAGTGAAGCTGATTTAGAAACAATGCAATGGGTAAGACAGGTATTTAATCCCCAAGGTTTAGCAAATCCTGGCAAGATTTTTCCCACACCTCGCACTTGTGGAGAAGCAGCTAAAGCATCTATTCAACAATTCTCAGGTGTAGAAAGATTCTAAGAAAGGAGTCAGGAGTCAGAATGAAGAATAAATATTTTTCTGTTCCCTGTTTCCTGTTCCCTCTTCTCTGTTCCTTGTTTTATCAAAAAATATTCATATCTTTATCTAATCCCGACAATAAAATTGGATTTTGTAGTTATATAGATATTAGCAATCTAGACTTATTTAACTAATGAATTCTGTATTACGGCGGTTTTTTGTGTATTTTTTGTGTTTGGGATTTGTCATTAGTTTAACAATATTTCCCATTTCTGCAAATCCTAGTTATACTCAAAATTCAAATTCTCTACCTGTAACTACAGAAATTCGTGGTGTTTGGCTGACTAATGTTGCCAGTGGTGTCTTTTATATCCCTTGGGGTATTGAAAGGGCAATAAATCAATTAGCCAACCTCAATTTCAATACCATTTATCCCGTAGTTTGGAATCGAGGTTACACCTTTTATAAAAGTCCTTTAGCAAAAAAAAATACAGGTTCAGATAGTCAACCTTTGCTGAATTTTATTCATGGTAAGAATGATTTTTTAGCCAAGTTAGTAAAATTAGCCAGAAGTAAAAATTTGACAATAATGCCTTGGTTTGAATATGGGTTAATGACTCCTCCTGATTCTGCTTTAGCTAAACTACATCCAGACTGGTTAACTATTGGACAAAAGGGTGTAGAATCTATATCTGAAAATTTAATAGAAGATATGATCAATGGAGTTTATAAGCAAGCTTGGTTAAATCCTTTACATCCAGAAGTCCAGAATTTTATCCGCGGTTTAATTTTAGAAGTTATCAAAAATTATAATGTAGATGGCATTCAAATTGATGATCATTTTGGAATGCCTGTACAGTTTGGTTATGATGCTTTTACTATACAACTTTATCAAAAAGAACATCAAGGAAAAACACCACCTATTAATCCTTTTGACCCCGAATGGATGCGTTGGAGGGCTAATAAAATTACTGCATTTATGGACAGTATTTTTAAGTCTGTAAAGGCAATTAAACCCTATGCCAAAATATCTCTTTCTCCGAATTCACAATATTTTGCTTATAAATACTATTTACAAGATTGGGAAAATTGGGTGAAAAAAGATTTGATAGATGAGTTGATTTTACAAGTATATCGCAGTGAAAAAAACTCTTTTATTCAAGAAATGTCTAAACCAGCAATAAAATCAGCCATGAAAAAAATTCCCGTGGCTATTGGGATATCAACAGGAAATTTATTAAAGCCTGTAGATATTGATCAAGTTAAGGAACAGGTGAAAATAGTCCGTAATCAAAAGTTTGCTGGGTTCTCTTTCTTCTATTGGGAAAGTTTATGGGGTTACATTATTCCCGAATCACCTTATCAGCGTCGTCAGGCTTTTTTGAAGATGTTTGATACTCAAGCCCTTAGACCATTAAAATTAAAGAAATTATAATGCAATTATCACCTGTTAAAACTAAATATCGAATTCTAAATTTTACATTAAAATGGATTTTTGCTACTTCATTGGGTTTTTTATTTAGTTTATTAATGATTGAGATTAATGAAAAACCAGATATGAGTTTCATGGAAGCTGCTATCGGGAGTTTAACAATTGCTATCCCCCAAAGTTATCTGCTCAGAAAAATAATTTCTCCTGTAAAGTGGGTATTATCTACCCTTTTTCCCTGGGTAATTATTGCCGCAATGGGGATTGGTGTTTTGGGTTGGACTGTGACTAATTCTCCGTTTCTACCCACGCGACTTTTTGCGGGAATTATTATTGGTGGTATTGGTGGTTTATTAATTGGTATATCACAATGGTGGTTAGCTATTCCTCCATCATTTTCTTCAGCATGGAAATGGATATTTGTGAATATGATGATTTGGATGATAGCTATCCCCATTGGTTCAACTGTAGGTTTATTTTTGCACAGAAGTACCAATTTATTTTTAGGGGAAGTTGCGGGATTAGCTATTACCTGGTTATTGGTGGCAATATTCACAGGAATCTCTGCTGTGAAAATAATCAAAGATTTGTAATAGAGGAGTCAGGAGTCAGGAGGGAAGAAAGAAGAAAGAATGGACTTGGAAAATTACTTATTCCCTTTCCCAATATAAATTTTGTTCCTCATTCAATTGCATACGGTTATATAATTAGCTTTGGTTTGTAATTTTAAATTGTCATGACTCTACCTAATTGGATTACTTTTTCTCGACTGCTAGGAATACCTTTTTTACTTTACGGTTTATACAATCCCACAAATCAAGCAAAGTGGATATGTTTGACAATATTTTTAATTGCAGCCTTAACTGATTGGTTAGATGGATATTTGGCCAGAAAACTTAACCAAATTAGCGAGTTAGGTAAGTTTCTTGATCCTTTAGTAGATAAATTATTGGTACTTGCACCATTATTAGTATTGGTAGAATTAGGAAAAATCCCAGCTTGGGCAGTGTTTATAATTTTAGCACGGGAATTAGCGATCGCAGGTTGGCGAGTTAATCAAACTACTATTACTGGTGCAAATATTTGGGGTAAACTGAAAACGGTTAGTCAAATCATCGCTATATCTCTACTAATTTCCCCCTTATCTCCAACTTGGCAAACTCCGGTTTTAATTGCCTTTTGGATATCTGTAATCTTAACAATTGTTTCCGGGATAATTTATCTCATTCCCCCAAAAATTAGTGAGGAAAAATAAATTTATTAAAATGAAACTCGAAATTAAAAAAGGTGGCGAAATCTGCTTTTTTAATTCATTAGTATTCAAATTCAGCAATAAAAAACCCTGGCGAAACTTACCAGGGTTGATTAAGAGAAAATTTAAATGACGATTAGATACAAATACCGAAGCGGGAAATTTTAGCTAACCCCCAAGGTAATTAGAACTATAGAAGTTAAAAATAATATTGCTACTACACCTTGAAAGGCATAGGTGCTTTGTTGCGCTTTTGTAGGAAATTCTGCGTAGTAAAGTTTGGGTTCTTTGGCGTAGTTGTTAAGAATGCCTTTTTCATTAGTTGTGGTATACATAATGTTTTTTCTTGGGTTTGTTACTTTATGTAAATTAATATAACAAGATTGTTACAAAGTGTCAATAGAACTTGACAAAAAAATAATTGATGTTAAAGACAAGCCTTGCTTATCTGAAATTAGAGAAGCAGCCAGCCATGAAAAAACCCACCTGCGCGGGTTTCCAGTGGGAAGTTAGCGAAGGTGGGTTAAGATTAATCTAATTAAAAATTTAGCCAAAAAATGTTTTAGCAGTTTACAACTAGTTGTAAACTGCTATGCAAAGAGAATTTCGATTTTAAATGGGCAGTACCAGACTCGAACTGATGACATCCTGCTTGTAAGGCAGGCGCTCTACCAACTGAGCTAACCGCCCGTTTCTTTCACTCAATCAATATAGCATAGCCTTGCCAAATTTTGCAAGTCTTTTGATAAACTTTTTTTTAGAGATGGGAAAGCTTGATTTAAACGGTATTGAGCTATACTGACTCAGGACTAAAATTTTTAATTTTTAATTTTGAACTTTTAATTTTCTAAGATGCCCTCTGGTCAAACGCATGATCGCATTACTATTTGGTCTATGCCTGTAGTGGCGGGTATAACGTTAATTTCCACTCACAGCAGTAATATGACTTTGTTGGTGGCGGGTGGGTTTATGTTTGGGGGGCTGATGTTTGGTCCCGATTTGGATATTTACTCCCGTCAATTTCAGCGGTGGGGTTTTCTGCGGTGGATTTGGCTACCTTATCAAAAAAGTCTGCGACATCGCTCTTTTTTATCTCACGGTCCGATTATTGGCACAACATTAAGAGTGGTGTATCTGACGACTTTTTTGGCCTTGGTAGCCATTCTAGTGGTGATGATGTTCACCAAGTTGGGAAATGTGGCTTGGAACTGGGGGGAAGTGTGGGGAACTGTGGGGAAGACCATCTATATATAT
The DNA here is from genome assembly GCF_009711985.1 of Dolichospermum sp. UHCC 0260. Classification (NCBI taxonomy): domain Bacteria; kingdom Bacillati; phylum Cyanobacteriota; class Cyanophyceae; order Nostocales; family Aphanizomenonaceae; genus Dolichospermum; species Dolichospermum sp. UHCC 0260. The sequence goes on from NZ_VIKZ01000005.1 coordinate 125,875, forward strand.
TATGGAGAATTTTTTGCCCTCTTTGTCGGCTGTGAACTCGGTGCAATGAGTCATTCTTGTAGTGATTGGACTGTTTCCGGTTATAAGCGCTTTCAAAAACAGGGTATTCAAGGTTTACTTCCCCGTGGCAAAATTAAGAAACGTAAAGTTAGCCCCAGTCGTCGCAGTGCAAAAAAGCGGTAAAAAATATGGAAGTTAATCAAACTTTGCTGGCGTTACAAGAATTAATAGATGTGGTGGCAAAATTAAGATCACCTCAAGGTTGTCCTTGGGATTTGGCACAAACCCCGTCAAGCCTGACTCCTTACGTGATTGAGGAGGCTTATGAGGTGGTAGATGCAATTCAAACTGGGGATAAAAAGGCTATTTCTGAAGAATTAGGTGATTTATTATTACAAGTAGTATTACAGGCGCAAATTGCCAGTGAAGCGGGTGATTTTTCTCTGCAAGAAATCGCTGAGGGTATTTCTCAAAAGTTAATACGTCGTCATCCTCATGTATTTGCTGATGTGACTGTGGCAAATATGGAAGAGGTACACAAAAATTGGGAAACCATCAAAGCAGCGGAAAAAGGAGAAACTGTAGAAGAGCAAAAACTCAGTGATAAATTGAATCGTTATCGTCGCAGTTTTCCGCCCTTAAATGCGGCGATGAAGATATCTGAAAAAGCTGCTAAAGTTGGTTTTGAGTGGAATAATGTGGATGAAGTTTGGGGCAAATTCCAGGAAGAGTTAGGGGAATTTCAACAGGCTTTAGCTGAAGAAACTAAAGAAAGACAAGAATCAGAATTAGGTGATTTACTATTTGCCATTATTCAAATTGCCAGATGGCATAAACTTGATCCTAGTGCGGGTTTACAAGGGACAAGTCAGCGATTTATTCAACGATTGCAAAAAATGGAAGATGTAATTGAACGTCCGTTGACAGATTATAGTTTAGAAGAATTAGATGCCCTGTGGCAACAGGCTAAAGCTCAACTTGGTCATTAGACATCAGGTGAATTTAAATATGCGTTATTCAAAAACCTTGTAGAGACGTTCTATGGAACGTCTCTATATTTTGGAGGTGTCTAATGCTGATTTTCCAAATTAGTTGCTAGTTGCTACTCAAAAGCACAATTAATGCCACTCCTAAAATAATTAATCCACTACCCATAATAAATGACCAGAAGCGGTGATAACTGCGGACAATTGTGCCATTTTCTCCTTTTAATTGGATTAAATCCATCCAAGGCATAATACCCCGACGAAACCAACCAATAGTTCCTACCTTTTGACCAATTAGACTTTTTACTCGTTTCATCCCAAACAGAAAATTACCAATTGAACCAAAACGGGAAGCGTAGTGTAAATAAAGCATTCCGCTAGGATCTTGTAGTTTCAAGTCAGAACCAAATTTATAACCAGCATCACCCCGGCCAATTAATTCCCCTTCTAAAATGGCGGGTTGTCCCCGCAAAGGACTGGCATAGGGGTTTGACATTAAGGTGAGAATATCTGTAGCTACGGCCTTGCTGTAGTCGGGGAACATGACAAAAGCTTTGATTAATATGCCGATTCCTAAACCAATGAATGGCGCACCCAGTGTTAATCCAAGGTTGTTGTTGTTGGCAACCGAGAATATGAATGCGCCAATAATTAAACCCAGGAAGAAGCCGATAGTTTCTGCACCATACAAAATCACATCTAAAAAGAAGTTGCCGTAAAGCTTTTTCTTGTTTAAGTTTTTACCCTCACCGATGACTGGCCCCATGTCGAACTCAGTTGATAAACCTAGTTGTTCGGAGTATGTGCTGAGGGCGCGGACTCGTTTACCAGTAAGAGGATGAGTAGAATTTAATTCCATCCACAAACCCCAAGGGCTAAACATATCCCACAAGAAGACGCGACCGATTTTTTGAGGATCTGAGGAAATGCGGTAAGCTGTACCTGTTGAAGATGCGGCTTTGTGGTCGTAAATTCCTAAAGCGCGAGTTCCTTCAATTAGGCGACTGGGTTCTTGGGCGCGTGAACCTTCTTCCACGATACCATAGGCAATTTTAACTAAGGCGCGGGAGAGTCCGTTGGGATTCCCTGTGGTTTCCGCTGCAAAGTGGTCTGCAAAATATTCTCTGGTGCGAGAAAGATATAACAGCAGGTATGTACCGATAATGTAAAAGATATAGGCAACGAAACCAGCAGTTTTTAAAGCATCTTTGATTTTGTTGTCGTTACCGCCACTTGTAAATCTTCTGACTGTACTGTAAATTAAGTAACAAATCTGCACTAAGGTAGAAGCCACAGTCATAACAGCAAAGTCCCAGTGGACTATATGCCCTAGTTCATGGGCGTAAACGGTAGCAACTTCATCATCATCTAGGTAAGTAAACAGTCCTTGGCTGACGACTAAGCGGGCGCTGTTAGGTAAAGAACCATAAGTGAAAGCTGTGGGGTTTTGGTCTTGAATGATTCCCAGTCTGGGGATTTTGATGTTTTTTTGTCGGCAGACTTGGCGGATAATTTCCCCTGTTTCTGGACTGAGGTTTTCGATTTCTGCTAAGTTTACCCAACGAGTTTGGTACAACCAGCTTTGACTTAGATCCATTAGGAAGGGTGAGAGGAAAAAAGCTGCTAGATTGAATATTAAAGTAATACCAATAGCGATCGCTAGTCCGGTGACAGGATCACTACTAGTGGAAATTAATACTAGGCTTAAACCCAAAACAAAAACCATGCCAAATAACAAGGCTATGGTGACACCAGATGCTAAGGCTAAACTCCCACCTACTCCTCCCATAGCCAAATTCACTGCCATGGTTGCTGCACGTCCCGCTTTTGGGAAACTGGACTGTGTGACTGAAGAGAAAACAGGCTGGTTTTTTTCTGCCCATTCTCGCACCTGTAGGTTATCGCTGTTGATTAATTTTTGCCAGAGAACAGTCGCTTGTTCAGTTCTCCCTATTTTCTGATAAGCTTTCACCAGCCATATTTGGGCTGTCAGATAATCTGGAGAGTTGAGTTCTAGGGAATTTTGGGAAAATTCCTCTAGGAGATAAACCGCCTCTTGATATTGCCCTTGTTGAAAGGCATTTAACCCTGATTGCAATGACATTTATGATATCCCCGAAAGGTTGATATTTTGATCTCATTAACACTCAATGGATACAGCATTCGTGATGCTAATTTCGCAAAATGTCCAAAATTTATAACATAGTGGCATAGTAAAGTTTAGAAGAATTAGCGGCACTCAGGCAACAGGCTAAAATTCCAGTATTAATTAAAATCAGGGTACGATTATTCATGAGTTCTTGCTTGATGTTTTGCTTGAATTCTGCCGGCAATTGCTTTTTTGCTTACATTAAACAAACAGCACAGGCTTATGCTAGTGTTGCACCAAAGGCTGGAGTAATAGCAGGTAATCCTTTTTCAAGTTTAGTGATTACCAATTATTTTGAGTTTGAATTAATTAATGAATGTTTTAATTGTAATATCCTAAACTAAATTCGATAAAGCGGATTACCACAAGGGTGAGATATACTTTTGGCGGGCAAGATGCCCGCACCACAAGATTTTTATCATTAATATCGGAAACTGCTGTAAAGCGATCGCTAAATCAATTCATAAAGATTCTATCCAGTTGCAGCGACGCTGAAAACAATTACCAGTAGTATGGCCATTGCACTTACCAGAAAGACTGGGAAGTTTGAAAGCCCCTGAGTAAGCATTGCGTAACAATGCCTTATGTGCTTTTAGACAGGGGATGAAAAGCGACTCAGGTGGTTTTAACCACCGTCAAGATTTTGCCAGGCC
>NZ_VIKZ01000060.1:0-22653 GCF_009711985.1 Dolichospermum sp. UHCC 0260
GTAACTGTTCCCGAATCGTCGAAACCGCATAATACAGATCATAAATCGGGTCGCCCAACAATAGCAAACCCCGTTCCTCTGCGGAAAACAGAAACACCAACCGCATCATTATAGTTAAAGCCGCTTGATAAAGTTGAGTTTCGGAAATTCCTGTTAATAAAGTCCGATTTCTATCTTGGTCTATGCGGTCTAAAGCCTGTACCAACACCTCCACAGCCTTACGGACTTGATACCCCAGTTGGTCTGTAACTTCCTGTTGGTCTGTGAGACTATCAGCTAAAAGTTGTTCTAAAATTTGCGAATTATCAACACTAAAAAAGCGGTAAGCACTCAACAAACTTTTAAAAGCCCGCAAAGTGATATGTTCTTCTAACCACAGACTCCCATACCAAGAAATATAACCAGCAGTTTCTCCCCTGGGTGCATTAACTAACATCCAATGTTCGCCATTTGTCACCAACCCCAACCGCACATTACAAGCGTGTAACAATTCCATCATTCTAGTTGCAGGACTAGCTTTCCAACGCTTATCAGCTAAGGGTTTTTCTAAACTTTGGTTTGCGGGGACTATCTGCACCAATAACCGGACTTTCCCCTCACCTCCTTTTCCCCCCAGAGGTGCAGGTTCAACTACCACCCAGTCAGGACGTAAAGTTTCACCATGTTGGGCAATATTAGCATAAAGACCTGTGGGGATACTTTGCCCTTTTAATAGCACTTCATCAGGTAATTCTAAAGTCTGTTGTAAAACAAAATTCACCCAAGCGCGATGAATTGCTACCTCTGGTTTCACACCATTTTGATTATCTTGCCATTCTTGATAAGCTAACCGTAACATTTTTAAATGTTCTGGATCATGGGCATCCAAACCAGTGGGAAAAGCCTTTAAAAGTACGGGTAAACTCAGAAACGGACCAGAAGCTTCAACTAAAGATAACCATTCAGCGTGATGACGGGCGGTAGACATAATTGGGGAATGGGGAATAATTTGTCAGAATCAGGATATCCAGGATTTAAGGATGTACAGGATGGGATAACAATTGAAAATTAATTATCTGTTAAAAATCCGTGTTTATCGGCGTTTATCCGCGTTCAATCATCTATTATTTATAGATAGTATTTTGTCAGAATCAGGATATCCAGGATTTAAGGATTTTCAGGATGTTTTTGATAAATTGTCTGTGAATAGTTGACATTATAAAATACTTTTACCTTAATAGTCAACTCATTATAATAGCCAGGGAATAAATTCCCTGTCTAAAAGCTAAAGTCGGTTAAAACCGACTATTTTTATGAGAAATTTTCTTATTTATTGTCTAAACATGGCTAACGCCACGCTACGCTATCAGACAATTCCCTATTTAAAATTATCTAAATTAGCTTCATTCATATATTCAATCATAAATTGATCCACATTTTCAGGAAAATCACTATTTTCAACTTTTTTAGTAAACACTTGGTAACAATCTTTTTTATCCCCTTCCTTACGCGGAAAACCTAACCACAGAATAATAATTATCTTTTGTTCTTTAAAAACCCTAAAAAACAATCTATATCTTTCTGGTAGTCCCATTTTTTTGAGACGACCATACTTTTGTAAAGGTTTTTGTAAAATGAAATATGACGCAAAAGGGTCTTGGGTAATTTTTTCTTTAATGCCAATATTTAACGCTTTTAATAATTTCGCGTCTGGATGTTTGATAAATTCCTCTTTGGGTAATTCATCTTTTAATTTTTTCACCTTATCACGCAATTCTATCCATTAGACCTCTCCGAAAATGAATGTAGAGACGTTCTATAGAACGTCTCTACAAGGGTTTCAAACCACGCACATTTAATTACCGGAGATGTCTATTGGGTACTAAATAATGGGTCAAAAAATATCTGCCACCCATTACAAGTAAATGCAACTTCCCTATTCCCCAATTTCTACATCTGCTAGTAAATCATCTATTTCTTCGCTCATTTCCTGGGTGTACATAACCAATTTATCAGGATTTTTCATAGCATCTTGCATGAGAAAATCTAAAAATAAACTTAACATCACACTTTCATCTTCATCATCATTATTAGTATCATCCGTATCTAATTTTACTAACAATGTGTTATCAGATAATACCTGTAAATAACCTGAAGCATTAGCTAAATGGGGATAATCTTTAAAAAAAGATTGCGGGAGACGAAACCCATTTTGATTACCAATTTTTGCAGGATTAATAGGATAAATTTTATCAGCCATAATGTTTTTATGTAACTGGTTTTTCCCAAGTATATATTTTTATTATAACATAAGTTATAACTTATTTATAATTCTTAACAATCACATCCTGAAAATCCTTAAATCCTGGTTATCCTGATATGGCTAACGCCACGCTATCAGACAAATAACAAATATCAAACACCACCCAGAAAATATCCAAATAACATCCTGTAAATCCTTAAATCCTGGACATCCTGTTCGCGCAGCGTGGCGTTAGCCATTTCAGATAAAAAAATCAAAAACACCCCATGAAAAAACCTAAAATTACATCCTGTAAATCCTCAAATCCTGGACATCCTGATTCTGACAAAATTAATCCCAATTCCCTATTTCGCTAATTTCTGCGGAACTAAATAAATAACCGCTAACGGAAATAGTCTAGGTGTCGGATTTGTAAACCGCGCTTTCACTGCTGCAACCTCCCTTTCAACTTCTGCGGGAATTTGTGCCAATCTCACCTTTAAACTATTAACATTACGCTCAAACTGTTCTTTTTCTGCCGTATTAAACAATTCCAACTGCTTAATCTCTGGTTCATTTAATTCTTGTTCAATACTCCTTTGTAATTCTGTTAAAATAGCAGTAATATCCGCCGCTTCTTTTTCCGCCCGATTGCTTAAATCGCGCTGCAAACTCTTAGCCCTATCTTGCATTCGCACTTGCAAAGATTGCATTAATAAATCTGCATGACTATTCCATAAACTCCCTAAAGTCTTTCTGATCTTTTCCGGTGCTAAATCTGGTAAAACTGCCGATAAAGCTGCTTGAATTTGCATTACACCCATGCGGTTAAACTTACCTTCCTTTAATAAACCACCCGCCGTAATTACTTCTTCATGTAATCGCTGTTGGTCACTTCCTAAAATTACCAATCTCCCATAAGCAATTACCGCCGGTGTCTCTAAAACTGAATTAGAAACTAATCGCGCCGTCACGCGATTTAATGATTTTTTTCCCTCTTTTGACCACACTTCCGCCCTTAACAAACGTAAACACATTTGCACCAACCGATGATTCAAATGCGCCAATACTACATCATCTCGACCGTGGGATAATTCAGGGTCAAAAACAATAGGACGAATTACTTTTGTATGGGGATGTGCTAACCCTTCACTACAAGCTGCCCAACTACTTTTCAAAGGTGGTAAATAAAAAGCTTTTCCGGTTACTTCTGCTAAATTAGCCTCAATTAACGCTGGTTGTTCTGCTAATTCCAACCCAATCTTTACCACTGCTTCAATATTATTTGGTGTCAGTCGTAAATGTTGACGAGTTTCATTTAATTGTTCTCGTAATTTTTCAATTTGTTCCCGGACTTGACGCTCAAATTTTAACATCCGGCGGACAGGTTCTGATTCCTTTTCTGCTACTGTTGTATCTAAAATAGTCCGTTTTCCCATCATTGCTTCTTCTACTTGGGCAGCAATAACTGGGCCAACTTTTCCCAAATCTTCCCGAATATTATTAACCTTTAAAGCCGCCCGCATGAGAAATTCTAAATCCCCTTCTAGTTCTCCCGGTTTAATTCCTTGGGTGCTATTTTGCTGATAATCTTTACCGACAAAGTGATAAATTAATACTTCTGAAGCCTTTTGTCCATGTCTATCTATCCGCCCATTTCTTTGTTCCATGCGGTTAGGATTCCAAGGGATTTCATAATGAATTAACCGCGAACAAAAGTTTTGTAAATCTAAACCTTCACTGGCTGCATCTGTAGCTAATAAAATTCGCACTGGGGAAATATCAGGATGAGCTTGAAATGCCGCTTTTACCTGTTCTCTGTCGTCTGATTTCATCCCCCCATATAGAGTCATTAACCTTTCTTCCTGGACTAATCCTTGTGCCGCTAAGAGGTTATATAACCATTTTTGTGTGGCTCGATATTCTGTGAAAATAATGACTCTTTCATTAGACCATTTTCCATCTGGTTTAATATAAGTATGAATCCAGTTGAGGAGTTCTTTGGCTTTAGCATCAGCTAATCTCGCTGCTGTTTCTGCCCATTGCAACATTTGGGTTAATAAACTTTGTTCTTCAGGATTTAATTCTCTAAATAACCGAGTTGTATGAGTAATTGCTTCATCTGTAGATTCTTCATAAACATCATCATCAGCAAAATCTTCTTCAATTTCTTGTAACTGTCGCCGCAAAATTCCTTCACTGGGTCGAGATAAACTAGATGCTGTGCGACGACGGGCAGTAGTTAATGATTGTTGGTGTTGTTCTAAGGTACTAGCAAAAGCTGCTGGTGAAGAAAATAGGCGTTTTTTTAAGAGTTTTAACACAAATTCAGTGGCATATTTTTCTGTATTATCTGCCACGCCCTTGCAGCGTAATTCTGTATATCTTTTTAAGGCAGCGTGGGCTTGACGTTCTGCGGCTGGATAATCTACAGAAATGGCTGCTAATTGGCGTTTAGGAAATAGTGGTGAACCATCCCAATTTTGCATTTCCTGTTTTAACCTGCGTACCATCACCACCTGTAATTGTTTCCTGTCTGGTGTTACCCCCCGTGCAAACCGTTGAGAATCGAGTAATTCTAATAAAGCGGTAAAACTTTCGGGGTAGCCGTTATGGGGTGTGGCAGTCAAAAATAACTTATGTTCAAAGTGGGGGACTAATAGCCGAATAGCAGCCGTTCTCATGGAATCTACGGCATATTTGCCCCCACCAGAGGGGGCAACGTTATGGGCTTCATCAACGATTAATAAATCAAACCTGCGGGGGTAGAGAGATTCCCCTTCACCTGGTAATATTTCTCCCAACAGACGTAAAGGGCGATCGCGTTTCAAAAAATCTATGGAAGTAATTAACCGGGGAAAATGTTGCCAAGGGTTTACATGAATACCCCGTTTCCTTCGCAGTTCTTTCATTAATGCACTGTCAACAATGCGAAAATCTAAACCAAATTTATCCCGCATCTGTTCTTGCCATTGCACTTGTAGCGAAGATGGACAAACTATGACAATCCGATGGCAACGATGACGAATAATTAATTCTTGGGCTACTAAACCAGCTTCTATGGTTTTACCTAAACCCACATCATCAGCAATTAATAAGTTAACACGGGGCATTTGAATTGCCCGTACTACCGGATCTAATTGATAATCTTCAATATCTATACCACTGCGAAAAGGTGACTGCACAGTGCGAATATCAGCCGTTGAAGCTGCACCCCATCGTACTGCATCGAGAAAAGCATCTAACCGTTCTGGTGAGTCAAAACCTTTGGGTTGGGGTAATTCCATTTTTTCATAAATATGCGCCCCCACTTCCAATTCCCATATAACCTGTAGTTCTTCTCCCAAACCATCATCTTCTACAGAAGAGAGTTTGACCAAATGCTGGGTTTTTGTCACTCCACCCAACACGGGGTTAGTGGGTAAGCTGGTATGATGAACATCACTGACAACATATTGACGCGATCGCACATTCACCAGTTGACCTTGTTCGGGAATAGCTCTAACTACGGTCATAAGTAATTCAAGATAAAATGAGTCTGGTGTTTAGCCTGTTGGTAATTTAGCATTTAAATACACATCATATGAAATCCACTCCAACGCATGACTTTCACTCGTCCAACTTTCGGGTCTTCCACTTCTAAAGTTTCAGTTGCCTCGGGCCAAGTCTCCGTCCTTTAGTAACTGCTTAATCTCACTTAAAGATAGATTTTCATGAATAACTTTATCTAGTAGTTCCCTACGTTCATCTTCATCTTTAACTTTAGCGATCGCCCTAGCTTTGGTGGATTCTCGTTGACCCTGCCGCAAGGTTTCCAAGACATCATCGGGTAAATTCAACAATGGCAAACGACTAGTACCGCAGGGCGGAAGTCAAAAGTCATTACATATCTTGATTTCGATTAAAGAACAAACCATCAAATTAAAAACTATTGGGCTGACGATTATTAGCTTGTATTCCCTAAATATATTTACTCATTGTCGCCTCAAAAGAAATTGCAGATCCTTATACTCCTGTAAACCTTTGCAACTTTTTGCCCCATCTCTAGGTTTTAGTCAATATAGTAAAGACAACTAACTTATCGATCGCCATGCGATTCCTAGGTCGCGCTAGTTCCCTCCGGGACGCAATGCGAACGCTATCGCGCATTTCCGCAACCATGACATGACTCAGCCCTGCAAAACTTAGGGCGGTCATAAAAACGAAACATTAGGGATTTAAGCCCCAAAGGAGAGCAAAACATGGCTCTAGAGCCTTGCACGGAAGTTCCTGTTCAAACATATAGTCCCAAAGCTATCGCTGATATCCCCGTACTCAAAGAACGAGGACAGAGAGAAGTATTTTGTGGCTTGACAGGTATTGTCTGGCTGCACCGCAAAATGCAGGATGCTTTTTTTCTGGTGGTGGGATCGCGTACCTGCGCCCATTTGATCCAATCTGCGGCTGGCGTAATGATTTTTGCGGAGCCAAGATTTGGTACAGCCATTCTCGGTGAACGGGATTTGGCAGGACTCGCTGATGCTAATGACGAATTAGACCGTGTTGTTGATCAGTTACTAGAGCGCCGCCCTGACATTGGGACATTATTTTTAGTGGGATCATGTCCCTCTGAAGTAATTAAGCTCGATCTTGCCAAAGCTGCGGAACGACTCAACCAGAGATTTTTTCCTAAAGTTCGGATTCTTAATTATTCAGGTAGTGGCATCGAAACCACCTTTACCCAAGGCGAAGATGCCTGTTTGGGATCGATGGTTCCCGTACTGCCCCGCAGCGATGAGCCAAGCCTGATGATAGTTGGTAGCCTCGCAGATGTCGTAGAAGACCAGTTCCAAAGACTTTTTGACAAAATGGGGATGGGTCCGGTTTATTTCTTCCCGCCGCGCCGTGCTGCTGATTTGCCCCCCATCGGCAAGGGTACAAAATTATTATTAGCCCAACCATTTTTAAGCGATACCGTGCGATCGCTGATTTCGCTTGGTGGGACATTATTACCATCGCCTTATCCCTTTGGGATCGAAGGGACGACTGCTTGGTTAAAAACCGCCGCCGATGCTTTCAATGTTGATAACGATAAATTTGAACAGGCCATCGCCCCCGCCGCTAGTCGTGGCAAAGTTGCGCTAGATCGCTATCGTCAAGCCCTGACAGGTCGCAAGGCTTTCCTATTTCCCGACTCACAATTAGAAATACCTTTAGCCCGTTTCTTATCGAGAGAATGTGGCATGGAGCTAGTCGAAGTTGGCACACCTTATATCGATCGCCTATTGATGGACAGCGAAATTAACCTGTTGCCAGTTGGGACAGCTTTATCAGAAGGTCAGGATGTGGAAAAGCAACTCGATCGCTGTCGTGGGGCGAAACCCGATATCACAGTCTGTGGGCTTGGCCTAGCCAATCCTCTCGAAGCTGAAGGGATGGCTACAAAATGGTCAATCGAGTTGGTATTTTCACCGATTCACGGTTACGACCAAGCCGCCGATTTAGCCGAGTTGTTTGCGCGTCCGCTTGAGAGACGTAGAAGATTAACAGTCTAAGAAATAGAGCGCGAAGCACTCTATATTCTTATTGATTTTTTTATATTGACATATACTAACCACGGCTAAAATATGGACTTTTAGAGAATCACAAAAACCCTAGATGTGCAGGGGTTTAGCACTACTAAACCCTATAGAATCAAATAATTAAACCGTGTTCAGTATAACCTATGGAACTAACTCTCTGGACTTACGAAGGTCCTCCCCATGTCGGGGCTATGCGAATCGCGACAGCTATGGAAGGAGTGCATTATGTGCTTCATGCGCCCCAGGGCGACACCTATGCTGACTTACTATTTACGATGATCGAAAGACGCGATCGCCGGCCGCCTGTCACCTATACGACTTTTCAGGCTCGCGATCTTGGCGGTGACACTGCCGAAATGGTTAAGACTTCGGTTCGCGACGCTTACGATCGCTTTAAGCCCCAAGTAATGCTAGTTGGTGAAAGCTGTACTGCCGAACTGATTCAAGATCAACCAGGCTCATTAGCAAAGAGCATGGGATTGCCGATCCCCGTCGTGAGTTTGGAATTACCTGCCTATTCCAAAAAGGAAAATTGGGGCGCTAGTGAAACGCTGTATCACCTAGTCCGCACTTTACTCCTGCCCGTTGTTCCGCCACCGAATACACCAAGACCTAAACGCGATCCCCAGATTCGTCCTCAAGCGAACATCATTGGTCCCACAGCGCTAGGATTTCGTTGTCGTGACGATATTCGCGAAGTCGTGAAGTTACTTGCTGAGATCGGCGTAGATGTGAATGTGATCGCCCCGATGGGATCGACTCCCGATGACTTGAAGCGGATTCCTGATGCGGATTTTAATATTTGCCTCTATCCCGAAATTGCCCTGACAACTTGTACTTGGCTCACCCGTAGTTTCGGACAGCCTGTGATCAAGACCGTTCCCATTGGTGTCAGTGCAACCCGTGATTTCATTGCCGAAATTGGCAAGGTTGCGGACATTGATGTGAGTGACGCTCTAGCACGATCGCAGTCTGACACGTTGGGAAACTGGGATGCAGCGCGTATTTCTACTGCCGCTAATCCTAACGCTTCTCGACTTCCTTGGTATTCGCGATCAGTTGACTCTACCTATTTAACAGGTAAGCGCGTTTTCATCTTTGGTGATGCCACCCACGCTCTCGCCGCCGCCAGAATCGCTACGGAAGAATTAGGCTTTACCCTTGTCGGGCTTGGAACCTATAGCCGTGAATTTGCGCGGGAAGTCCGCGAAGTTGCCAAGAAACATGGACTCGAAGCCGTGATTAGTGATGACTATTTAGCTGTCGAAGCCAAGGTTGCCGAAGCTGCTCCAGAACTAGTGCTTGGCACTCAGATGGAACGACATATTGCCAAACGCTTGGGTATCCCTTGCGCGGTAATTTCTGCACCGATTCACGTTCAAGATGTGCCTGCGCGTTACTCACCCCAAATGGGTTGGGAAGGTGCGAATGTGATTTTTGATAGCTGGGTACATCCCTTGATGATGGGTCTGGAAGAACATTTAATTGGTATGTTCAAGGAAGATTTCGAGTTTGCCGAAGGTCACATGAGCCATCTGCATACTGCCCCATCGCAAGAATCACGCGCCCTAGAGTCCAGATCTCCCGAACAGGCGATCGCCTCTATCAGTAATCTCACCAATACTCTCTCCAATAATTCCGATCAAGTTATTCTCACGCCCCTAGCGGAAGCCCTTGAAGGAGTCTCTTGGAGTGCGGACGGTGAAGCCGAGCTAAAGAAAATCCCCTTCTTTGTCCGCGGCAAAATCAAGCGCAATACCGAGAAATTTGCCAGCGATCGCGGGATCACCTCGATTACTTCAGAAACTCTCTACGAAGCAAAAGCAGCGATCGGCAAGTAAAACCCTCACCCCCCAGCCCCCTCTCCCATAGGGAGAGGGGGAGCAAAAAAATTATTGATATTAGGAGTCTATTTTGGCAGTTTTAACATCACATCCACCATCAGTTACCAAATGCGAAGAATCAGAAGGTAGCGTTCAGGTATTCCAAGATCCATCAATGGTAATTGAAGGTGCTTTAGTTATCGCCGTTTATGGCAAAGGCGGTATCGGTAAATCGACAACATCCTCCAATCTATCCGCAGCATTCTCGCACCTCGGTAAACGAGTATTGCAAATTGGTTGCGATCCTAAGCATGACAGCACCTTTACACTCACCAAAAGAATGGTTCCCACGGTCATCGATGTTCTCGAAACCGTTGACTTCCATTCCGAAGAGTTGCAAACCGATGACTTCATGTTTGAAGGTTATAACGGCGTAATGTGTATTGAAGCTGGTGGACCTCCCGCAGGTACTGGCTGTGGTGGCTATGTTACAGGTCAAACCGTGAAGCTGCTCAAAGAACATCACTTGCTCGAAGACACCGATGTTGTGATTTTCGATGTACTTGGCGACGTGGTTTGTGGTGGCTTTGCGGCTCCTTTGCAACATGCTCATTACTGCTTGATCGTTACTGCTAACGATTTTGACTCGATCTTCGCCATGAATCGCATTGTCGCCGCCATCCAATCGAAGGCGAAAAACTATCGCGTTCGCCTCGGTGGCATCATCGCTAACCGTAGCGAAGGAACTGATCAAATTGACAAATTTAACGATCGCGTTGGCTTGAAAACCTTGGCGCATTTCCGCACCGTTGACGCAATTCGCCGCAGTCGTTTGAAAAAATGTACTGTGTTTGAAATGGAGCCTGATCCTGAGGTTCTGGAAGTACAGCAAGAATATCTCAAGCTGGCGAAAGGGATGCTTGAAGATGCGACACCCTTGTATGCTCAACCCCTCAAGGATCGCGAAATTTTTGATCTACTAGGTTTTGACTAATCATCAAAAAACTCACTAAGCGAAGGCTTTTTGATTTGGAATTTAACGAAAAAATGCAGGCGTAATCCATGAATTGCACCTGCATTTTTTGTGTCATACTTAACTAAAAGCCACTATAGTAGCGACTTGAACGCGCCATTGCCGCAATTTTCGATTAAACTATTAATCAATTGCTATACAGCACTTCCCGGTGTTATGAGGTACATATCTAGCGGGCAAGATGCCCGCACTACAAGAGTTTCATGATTCAACTTTGTACCTCATAAGAGCGGAAACCGCTGTATGATGTTTTTTCTCACGCAGAGACGCAGAGAGGAATTAAGAGTTTGGTTTAAGGATTTTGAAATCCATATTGTTTTTGACGGTCTTCAAATCTATATTCACGGTTGTAGTTATCATCTGGATCATAGCCAATATCGCCAACAAAGCAGAAGGAAACAGCTAAGTTAAAGGTTCTTTTTTCAAATACAAATTCTTTTTCTGGTGGCATTTTACGAAAGTCGTTTTTAAACTTTTTCCATTCTCTTTGGTTATGTCTATCCATAAATATATCTAAATTCTGTAAGTGATTCAGACATTCATCTTTGGGTATTTTGATTGTATCTTCATCGTTTTCTTCAAACTTTAAATAAATCTCTTCTAATAATTTCCGCATTTCTTTGGGATATCTTCCAGCTAAAGCGAGAAACGCAATTAATGTTTGTTTGTATTCTTTTTTTGGTTCTTGTTTCCATGTTTTGTCATTGGCTGCTGGAGTCCAGATAATTTTAATGACTTTGCAAATATTAACCAGTCGCTTTGCGGTTCTGGGAGTTAAATCAACGTGCTGACAACATTCTGATATCCACTCGAACTCCTCGGAAGTGAATTTCTGACAATCAACTAACGAGGTTGGATTTTCAGAATTTGGGCTTTTTTCACCATCATTTTCTTTGTTATTATTTTCTTTAGTTCTGGGTTCAGAAATTTTATCAGAATAAGTATAGACTTCCCTATGTCCTTTTTCAGAATAATCCTCCCACATAGTTATTTTTTCTTTTTGAGGTTGATCTTTTTGAGGTTGATATTCAATATCTATCAAAGAACTTAAATATTTTCCTGTCACATCTTTGTTAATGGGTCGCATTCTGTAGGGAATTTGGATAATTTTCTCCAAATAATCAACACCGGAAGGAGTACCACCACGTTTTAAAACTCCTCTATAAACTTGTTCTAAAGCACGACCAATATAACGGTCATCTATTGCTAAGACAATGATAAAAATATTCGTATTTAACAATAGTTGTACTGCTTCTAAAACTTGAACAACTTTATCAGGAGGACAACGATCTAAATCATCTATATATAAAACTATTCTCGCTGGTCCTCTGGGGAAATATTTTTTAAGAACTTCGAGTTTGTCGGGATTTGTATGTGCTGGTATATAGGTTAAATGTTCTGATAAATCTTTCAAATCATTTTGAACTTGGTTCATTAATCCCAGTCGTTTTTTATAAGAATCATCCTCTAATCTGTTATTGACAAAATCTAATAAAGATGGATATTGATAGCTTAACCCAACACGCTGTTTCTGTTCCTCAATTTTTACTTTTATTGATTCAATATTCTGCTGGTTTTTATCTTTAAATTTTGTAATTCTTCTTGTTGTTCTTTTCTAACTAGGCTAAAAATACCCCAAAGGGTATTCCCATTAACATTTTTTCCTCTTAACTTCTTAAATACTTCCTGAAAGTTAGACTCTAATGCCTTTCTATCACTACCACTCATCTGATTGAGGACACCCCAAATATCACCTCCTGCTAAATCATTTTCTCCAACATCTCTTAACTGCTGTTCTAACGTTAATTGTCGGTCAAGTTGCTCAAAAATAGTCTGCATTAAACTTGCCCACAAATCAGATTTAGCATAACTCCAGGCGTTAAATTTAATTTGATAAACATGACCAACATAAAGAGAAAGATCCTTTTCTTTTCCCGGTTCACCCCACGTTTGTTTTCCATTTAGTTGTTGACAACGAATTTTGGTAATTTGTTTTTCTATCAGGTGCATTCCAAAGGATTTTCCGCTACCCCAACTGCCTAAAATTGCCACCGCTAAAGGAGGTTCAAGACTTCGCAACATTAACACATCAGCTAAAGATTCTAGTTCCTTGGTTACATCTAGAGAGTCTTCACCAGTTGCTTTATCATTACTAAAAGCTTGGGAAATACGATGAATATTTAACCCCTGCCAACGCCAAACTTTGATACCATCTGTACTAGCACTGATGATGTAGTCTTCCAACGGATCAAAGGCAACAGAATAAACCGGGCTTTTATGTTTTCCGATAATTATTTGCCGCTTGCGCTGGGGGTCGGAAATATCCCACAACCGCACTGTATTGTCACTACTACCACTTACAATCATGCTACCGTCGGGACTAAACGCTACTGACCTGACATCATCTGCATCACCCAGGAAAGGTTGACCGATAGCTTTTCCAGTTTTGACATCCCATAACCTCACTTTGCGTTCCCAACTGCTACTGATAATCATGCTACCGTCGGGACTAAACGCTACTGACCTGATATAATTTTCATGACCAAGGAAAGGTTGACCGATAGCTTCTCCAGTTTCAACATCCCATAACCTCACCTTGTTGTCACGACCACCACTGACAACCTTACCACCGTCGGGACTAAAAGCTACTGACTTGACAAAATCTTCATGAAACCAGGAAGGTCTATCTATAGCTTGTCCAGTTGTGACATTCCATAACTTCACTCTGGTATCATCACCACCACTGACAACCATACTGCCATCGTGATTAAAGGCTACTGACTTGACATAATTTCCATGAAACCAGGAAGGTCTATCTATAGCTGTTATAGCTGTTTCACTGGTGACATCCCATAACCGTACTTTTCTGTCACTACCACCACTAACTAGCATACTGCCGTCGTGATTAAAAGCTAATGACCAAATCTCAAATAGATGAACATTACAACTTAACAACCTTGTCCCAGTTAGTAAATTCCAAATCTCAATAGTGCCATCTTCTAAACCCACAGCAACGCGTTTCCGTCCCTGGGGTGATATCGCTAATGTGTATACCGGACTCTTGAACTCAGCAAGGTGCTTTTCCGGTTCTGGGGTTGTTGATTCTATGTCTTGGGGTGCTTCCATGCCAGTAGTGTTACCAGTCGCGTGTGGATGTTACTGGTTTATACTATGTTGCTGTTTGGTTGTAAATAGTTTTATACGTTTGTTTACGTTTCTCTTTTTTATCCCCTGCCTCCTGCACCCCTAGGAACTGGGAGAATTTTGGAAAATCACCTTTGGAAACCAATCTTTATCTACCGGAAATGCGAGTTACTGATTGACAATTAATTTGGCAACGCGGACAATTACTTAATACAAATGGAGAATAGGAGACTCGAACCCCTGACCTCTGCGGTGCGATCGCAGCACTCTACCAACTGAGCTAATTCCCCTTATTCGTGCTTATAAGTTAACAACTCTGATAAACATATTATATTCTAACACTCAGGAACGACAGATTGCACATCTTTTTCTAAAAAAACTTCCTGTACTCGCTGTAAATCCAAATCAATCAGATAATCAATCGTCCAATTAGCTTGACGGTGTAGCATCTGGAAAGGGTAAGTATTCGCTACTCCCACTACTTGCATTTGGGCGCGTTTAGCTGCTTGGATACCTGCGGGGGTATTTTCAATCACTAAACACTCATCAGGTTCTAAGTTTAATTCTGGATATGTCTGATTTAGACGTTCAACCGCCAGCAAATAGCCTTCCGGGTTAGGTTTATCGCTGCTGATATCATCCCCCGACACAATTACAGGGAAGTATTCAGCTAATTTAGCAGATGTTAATACCATTTCAATTTCTAGGGATAAAGCATCACTGACTAACGCCATTTTGAGATGACGGGAACGAATCTGAAAAATTACATCTTCAATTCCCGAATACAAAGGCAATTTTTCCAGCTTCTCCAATTCCAACACATAAGCTTGAGCTTTGCGAGTGAGTAATTGAGCCATATAAGCTTCCGTCACCACCCTACCACGATTTTTCAGCAGGTTTTGCAGATAAGCGCGATGACTTATCCCTAAAAAGTCTTCACGTTCTTTTACCCGTTGAGGTTGAAGATTTTCCTGTACAAGGATCTCATCTATCAGTTGGATATGGATTGATCCATCTTTAATAATGACACCATTAAAATTAAATAAAACTGCCTTTAAACTCATAGTGCAAACTGGAAACAATCCTCCAGATGATTATTTATCAGAGTAAATTACCGGAATACATTTAAGATTAACCCATTTTTGAAGATATACAAGAGTCAGATCCCCGACTTCTTGAAGAAGTCGGGGATCTTGTTGTCATAGCTTCACAGAGCAATCAATTATGTAGTATTGTTGTAACACAAATAGATTCAAGATAAAAGTTTTGTCCAAAAACTCCAGATGATTGGCGTTTTTACTAAATTCAACTTAACGTAAAACCCATAGCCCGCCTGGGAATGATAGCGTAGCGTGGCGTAAGCCATATTCCCAGTCTCATAGCAAAAGTTGTCTTTTGATGACTAAATAGGGCTTGCTGAAAAAGTCTTTTCGTGAGGGCTAGGAGTCACCGAGTCAGGAGTCACCGAGTCAGGAGGAAGAATTAGAAGGAGAGAAGAATAGTCTCAAATTTCAGAAAGTGATAGGTTTTTAATGGTTTCAATCCTTATTCCTTGCACCTAATTCACTTTTTTAACCGGGAAACTCTTAATCTATCTAGGTTTTCGGTTTATTCAGCCAGCCCTAAATAACCCAGAAATTTTTGACGCTATCATTTCTGGGCGGGTGTGGAAGCAAATAGATTTATTTGCCCAATTTATTTTGCAGGTAAATCTGCGACTTCTCCAGCGCTCACCATTGCCCGATACAATAAAGCAGAAACATCGGCTCTAGTGGCAACTTTTTTAGGATTTAGTAATTTTTTATTAGGATAATTAGTAATTACATTATTTTCTGTTAAAGCGGCGATAAAATTACGATGTTCACTTCTAATACTAGAAGCATCACTATAAACTGAAAGGATATTTTCTGTTGAACCAGTAAATTTATAATTCAATCCTTTGGCTAAAGTTATTAAAACATCTAGACGACTCAGCTTTTGTGTGGGGTTAAAGTTTTTGCTGTTGAGAATAGTAAAAAAGCCCATTTCATAAGCTTCTCGAATGGCATCATAAGCCCAATATCGCTTAGGAACATCTTTGAAATTAATTGCTTCTCGAACTTTACTTTTAATAAAGACTTTTTGCAAAAGGGCAGCTAATTCGGCACGAGTTACTGGTGCATTCGGACGAAAAGAATCATCAGGAAATCCGCCAATTACTTCCATTGCAGCCAATTCAGAAATATATTCCCTAGCCCAATAGTTTTTGGAGATATCAGAAAATGAGACTTGAATACCCTTAGCTACGCCGATTTTCCGATATTCACTTAATAATTTGCCCAGTTCAAAACTGGAGTTGTCCTGAATTGGAGTCAACTTTACCAAACTACCAGGATTAGCTGTTAAAGCTTTTGCTAAGTTAGAATCAAAGGCATTTATAGATTTACCTACTACAGCAAAATCACCTTCGCTAAAGGAGGTAGGATAAGTACCAGTGGTGGCAACTTTAGCAAATCCAGCGGCTTGATATTGGACAATGTTAATCTTTTCCGAACTACTCAGAAAAGTAACTTTTTGGTTATTAACTTCCGTGAAATAATCGTAGGCATTGGTATTATCAACAATGCTATCATTATTGACATCAAAACCATAAAAGGTGCGGACTACTTTGTTTTCTGTGGGATTAGCCGATAAAATCAAGTTAACCGCAGTATTTTCCGGTAAACAAACAAATTCACTGTAACCAATAAAGCGATTTGTGTTATCATATAAACGGACAACAATGCGATCGCCTAATTTAAATCCTTTAACAAACTTAGCTTTTTGCTTAATCTTATATTTATAATCACCTAAAAACCTTTCTTGGCGATATTTATTGCCATATTTACTCTTAATAGAAATCCGGGCAATTACTTCTTTGATTGTCCCCCCAGGTTGCCATATATAAAGCGTGAAAGCTGATTTCTTCTCTGGTGAAAAACTCGTATTAACGGGAATATCAATTGCTTCACCTTCAGATTGACCCACTAAAAGTTGCGTTTGTGGAGAATTACCTAATTTTGATGCAACTGGGGAAGAAAGTCTTGATACTGCTAATGCAGAAGATATTGGCGATAATGCGACAACAGAAACGGCTGTAACAACCAGTTTACTCCAACTTAAGTTAATGGGATTCATAAGGATATCCGGTAAGTGGGAAACGAGCGTGGCTTGGCTCCCTGAGAGGAAAGCGACACGGGCGGTTTTAACCGCTTTGAATCTTTTTTCATTACCGCCTTGGAGTTGAGAAATTCGGGGTACTTTTGTGATGTACTTTCAACGGGACAATTACCGATTCAAATTTCCAACTCTGTACGCATAATGTTTTGCTCCGAAGAGCCTCCCTTTCGGGGTGATGTTAGCTTCGTCAATGTTTTAAGAGCTTTTTAGGCTTGCAACACTGTTTCAGTGACCTTGAAACTGTTTAATCACAAGCGACAGAGCAGGGAACTAGCTACGCATTCCAGGGTGTCGTGACTCAAAAAACGTAGTCAGTTAAGACTTAGACTGGTCAGTACAGCTTGCAATTTCTTACAAGCTCAGTCCCTCTTTAGGACTGAGTTACTGACAGTATTTTATCTCACACCTGGCCAATGGACTAATATTCTCTAGATCAAAAATTTCGATGCTAGTGAACTGTACTGGTAACACAGGGCATTTTATATTACTTTTGTCAGATAGGGAAGAGGCAAGTGATAATTGACAATTGATAACTGATAATAATGGGTAGGGGTTTAGCTTTTGCTTTACCCCTACCTATAGAATCAAACAATTAAGTCATTTTGACTATAATATAAATAAATAATAATTTAGGAATCTTCACAAATGACAACTACAATCCAGGATTTGCAGACATTAGAAAAACAGGTTTGGACTTGGCGAGATTACAAAATTCAATATACTGTGATGGGTACAGGTCAGCCTTTGGTGCTAATTCACGGTTTTGGCGCTTCTATTGGTCACTGGCGCAAAAATATCCCGATTCTAGCTGCTGCTGGTTATCAGGTGTTTGCTTTAGATTTGCTGGGTTTTGGTGGTTCTGATAAAGCAACTATAGATTATAGCATGGAAGTGTGGGCAGAATTATTAAAGGATTTTTGCCATGCACATATTCAAACACCAGCAATATTTATTGGTAATTCTATTGGCGCTCTTTTAAGTTTAATTGTTTTAACAGAATCTCCAGAAATTGCGGCTGGAGGCGTGTTAATTAACTCTGCTGGTGGTTTGAGTCACCGTCCCCATGAATTAAATCCAATTTTGCGAGTTGTAATGGCAACTTTTAACAAGTTGGTGGCTAACCCAGTGACAGGTAAATTCGTTTTTAACCGGATTCGGCAAAAATCACAAATTCGCCGGACTTTATATCAAGTATATAGCGATCGCACTGCGGTGACAGATGAACTTGTAGATTTACTTTATAACCCATCTTGTGACCCCGGAGCGCAACAAGTTTTTGCTTCTATTCTCACTGCACCTCCCGGTCCAGGTCCAGAGGAATTATTACCCAAGTTAGAATTTCCCTTATTAGTAATTTGGGGTGCAGAAGATCCTTGGACACCAATTACGGGAGCGAATATCTATGAAGCAGCGCGAGAAAATGGTCAAGATATTAAAGTTGTTCCTATTCCCGGCGCTGGTCATTGTCCCCATGATGAAGTTCCAGATATTGTGAATAGTGAAATTATTGATTGGTTAGGACAGGTAATGGGTAATGGGTAATGGGTAATGGGTAATGGGTAATTGGTAATTGGTAAAAGGTAAGGGTTTTACCTTTGCTATTACCTCAT
Organism: Dolichospermum sp. UHCC 0260; assembly: GCF_009711985.1. Taxonomy (NCBI): domain Bacteria; kingdom Bacillati; phylum Cyanobacteriota; class Cyanophyceae; order Nostocales; family Aphanizomenonaceae; genus Dolichospermum; species Dolichospermum sp. UHCC 0260. The sequence goes on from NZ_VIKZ01000060.1 coordinate 18,591, forward strand.
TTATCATTTTGATTAGGTATATCGAAAATTAGATCATTCTTGCGTGCATAAACATTGATATTAGTATCACAAAACTTACAATTATAGTCTGTTTCATCTCCTCTCACATAGTTTAATTTATTACAAGCAGGACATTTAATCTGTGTATGATAATTGCTGAATACTTACTTCCTCAACTGATAAACTCAAAGCAGTGGCTATTTGTTCCACGCTCAAACCCATTTCTAATAATTTGGGTATGGCATTTTTTCTGGCTTGTTCTGCTTGTTCAGCCCGTTGTCTTTCTTGTTCAGCCCGTTGTCTTTCTTGTTCAGCCCGTTGAGCAATTTCCGCGTAAGTTAAAAATGGATTACCATTAGGATGATAAAGCTGTAAAGTCTCCTCGCCCAACAGAAACCGAATTTTTAGCCGGGGACTAATAAAGTCTGTAATTTTGGTAATAATATCCAAACCATCTTCAGCCCTTAACCAACCTTGTAAATTATTTTTGTCAGGATCATAGATATAATATTCTTCTACACCATAACGGTCATAGAAAAGTAATTTTTTCTCCATTTCCGCTCTCGTATTACTAGGAGAAATAATTTCAAAGACGATTTGGGGAGGAATACCTGCTTCCTTCCATTGCATATAGGAAAGTCTATCGCCTTTTGGTCTACCCAATACTACGAAAACATCAGGAGCATTAACGATGGTATTTTTGCCTTCAACTGGATACCAAAATAAATCTCCAGCGACAAATACATTGGGGTTATCAGCAAACAGCCAATCTAAATTTTGTTGAATTTCTACAAGAATGCGAAACTGAATCGTATTGTTTGCCACCGGTTGTCCGTCACAATCTGGGTAAATGACCTCTGGCTGGGCTGGTGCTGCGATTTGTGAAACCATAACTCTATCCTCAGCAAGATTTTTTCTAATTATCTACCAAATCAAGGAAATATCAAGTGATATCCTGGGTAGGAAATTAAGATGATTGATACTTTACTATAACCTGAACAAAGATAGTATTATTAAGGATTGTTTCACTGTGTAACCTTTCCTTAGCCTGTCAATATGTCAGAAAATCTAGCTGCTTCTTTAAACGATGTGCTTCCAACCGCTCACAATAGCCAGAATACTATCCGCATTCGGGGCGCTAGGCAGCATAATCTGAAAAATATTGATTTGGAATTACCCCGCGATCGCTTGATTGTCTTTACTGGCGTTTCTGGTTCGGGTAAGTCTTCTTTAGCCTTCGATACCATTTTCGCTGAAGGTCAACGCCGTTATGTCGAATCCCTCAGCGCCTATGCTCGACAATTTCTAGGACAGTTGGATAAACCCGACGTTGAAGCAATTGAAGGTTTAAGTCCGGCAATTTCCATTGACCAAAAATCAACTTCCCATAATCCCCGTTCGACGGTGGGGACAGTCACGGAAATTTATGATTATCTGCGCTTGTTATATGGTCGCGCTGGTGAACCCCATTGTCCCATGTGCGATCGCTCTATTGCCCCTCAGACCATTGACCAGATGTGCGATCGCATCATGGAACTTCCCGACCGTACCCGCTTCCAAATTCTAGCCCCTGTAGTCCGGGGGAAAAAGGGAACTCACCGCAAATTAATTTCCGGTTTAGCCGCGCAAGGATTTGTCCGCATTAGGGTAAATGGAGAGGTGCGAGAGCTATCAGATTCCATCGAGTTAGACAAAAATAACACACATACTATAGAACTGGTTATTGACAGATTAGTTAAAAAAGATGGTATTCAAGAGCGTTTGGTGGATTCTCTAGCAACCTGTCTTAAGCAATCTAACGGAATCGCCACAATTGAGGTATTAAAAGACACATCGGATAAGATAGCGCTGGAGCGGTCTGATAGTAAGTATATAGCAACTGAGGCAGAAAATCAAGGTATTTCCGCACAAGAATTACCCACAGAAATGGTGTTTTCGGAAAACTTTGCTTGTCCCGAACATGGTGCGGTAATGGAAGAATTATCCCCCCGATTGTTTTCTTTTAATTCCCCTTATGGTGCTTGTCCCCATTGTCATGGGATTGGGACTTTAAGAAGATTTTCCCCGGAGTTGGTTGTACCTAATCCAGATTCGCCCATGTATGCAGCGATCGCTCCTTGGTCAGAAAAGGAAAACTCCTATTATTTGGAGTTGTTATATGCTGTGGGGTTGAATTATGGCTTTGAGTTACAAACTCAATGGGGGAAGTTGACACCGGAACAGCAAAAAGTTGTTTTGTATGGGGAAGAGAAACGAACCACAGAGGCGCAGAGGTCGCAGAGTTTTAAGGGTGTAATTCCCATTTTACAAAGACAGTATGAAGGGGGAACGGAGTTAGTTAAACAGAAATTAGAAGAATATTTAATTGACCAACCCTGCGAAGTTTGCGGTGGGAAAAGATTAAAACCGGAAGCCTTAGCTGTGAAGTTAGGACAATATGGAATTTTAGATTTTACCAGTGTTTCCATTCGAGAATGTCGGGAAAGAATCGAAAAATTAAAATTGAGTACTAGACAAACTCAAATAGCTGATTTAGTTCTCAGAGAAGTTAAAGCCAGATTACAATTTTTATTAGATGTTGGCTTAGATTATCTCACCTTAGATCGTCCCGCTATGACATTATCAGGTGGAGAAGCCCAACGCATTCGATTAGCCACACAAATCGGTTCAGGACTAACAGGAGTTCTTTACGTTTTAGATGAACCAAGTATTGGGTTACATCAAAGAGATAACGGAAAATTACTCAAAACATTAACCAAATTACGCGACTTAGGAAATACCTTAATAGTTGTGGAACATGATGAAGAAACTATCCGCGCTGCTAACTATATAGTTGATATTGGTCCCGGTGCAGGAATTCATGGGGGAAATATTATTTCCCAAGGCAGTTTTGAGGATTTACTCAACGCAGAAGCATCTTTAACTGGTGCTTACCTATCAGGAAGAAGAGTGATCACTACCCCAGCCAAAAGAAGAGAAGGAAATGGCCGCGCCTTAACTATTAGAAATGCCCATCGTAACAACTTACAAAATATAGATGTAGAAATTCCCTTGGGAAAACTTGTCTCCGTTACAGGTGTTTCTGGTTCAGGAAAATCTACCTTAATTAACGAATTACTTTATCCAGCCTTACAACATCATTTACTGAAAAAAGCTCCCGCACCCAAAGACATGGATGAAATCAAGGGTTTAAACTGCGTTGATAAAGCCATTGTCATTGACCAATCACCCATTGGGAGAACTCCCCGTTCTAACCCTGCAACTTACACCGGAGTTTTCGATATTATTCGTGATGTTTTTTCCCAAACTGTTGAAGCTAAAACCAGAGGTTATAAACCTGGACAATTTTCTTTTAATGTTAAAGGTGGACGGTGTGAAGCTTGTAGTGGACAAGGTGTAAATGTCATCGAAATGAATTTTCTCCCTGACGTTTATGTGCAATGTGAAATTTGCAAAGGTGCGAGATATAACCGGGAAACTCTCCAAGTTAAATATAAGGATAAATCAATTTCTGATGTTTTGAATATGACGGTTGAAGAAGCATTAGATTTCTGTCAAAATATTCCCAAAGCCCTAACTAGATTACAAACTTTATTTGATGTTGGTTTGGGTTATGTGCAATTAGGACAACCAGCCACAACTTTATCTGGTGGAGAAGCCCAACGGGTGAAATTAGCCACGGAATTATCTCGACGCGCGACTGGGAAAACACTTTATTTAATAGATGAACCAACTACAGGTTTATCTTTTTATGATGTTCACAAATTGTTGGACGTTTTACAAAGATTGGTAGATAAGGGAAATTCAATTTTAGTGATTGAACATAATTTAGATGTCATTCGTTGTTCTGATTGGGTGATAGATTTGGGACCTGAAGGTGGAGATAAGGGCGGAGAACTGATTGCTGCGGGAACGCCTGAAGAAGTGGCAAAAAATCCTCGTTCTTATACTGGTCAATATTTACAGCAGGTGTTGGCGCAATATCCAGCAGTTATCTAAACTATGATTTTTTTGATTAATTTGATTTTTGTGATTAATTAATTATCTAAACTATGATTTGTGT
>NZ_VIKZ01000060.1:22890-26221 GCF_009711985.1 Dolichospermum sp. UHCC 0260
TCAGAAAAATCACAGTTTAGACATTATGCTAATAATTCTCGAATTATCCGAGTTACAGCTTTTTGAGTAACACGAGTGGCAATTTGTTGACCTAAAAGTTGAACTCCTGGATTAACAATGATTTGGGCTAATTGAGGAGCAAATTTTGTGGCATCAAAGCCTTTAGTATCTCGCAAAATCCCAGCAATGCGTTTAATATATTCTAAAGTTTGTTGTTGTTCAACACTTGCTGAAGGAATTTGATTGATTGCGGTGATTCCTACCCTTTCTCGCAGTACATAAGTCAAGTTATGCAAGGCATTTTTACTAACAGCATCTACACCGTTGAAAAATTCATCAACTAATCTGTCACGAATAAATGAACCTCGGTCAGAAGAGAGAAATTCTACTCCTTGATTAACAACCAAATTAAGATCATATTCTTGGTTACTGCGGGCATTTTTTAACAAATTCTCCAACCGATTCCAGCGAAATTTACCATCTTTAAACAGTAATTCTTGTAATGATGTTCTTAACTCATTTGCCGGATCTGTTAAAAGCCGTTTAGCAACATAAGGATAGGCTTCACTGAGAACTTTAAAATCGGGATCTATATAAATTGCAATCCCTTCCAAAGTCACAAGAGAACGAATAATTAAAGCGTAATAGGGAGGGACGCGGAAAGGATATTCATACATTAAAGCTGATAAATCATCGGTGATGCTTTTAATATTCAAATCCGCGACACTTGCACCTTCGGCATTAGCAAATACCTTTGCAAAAGCGGGAACGATGGGGGTAAGGTCTGTTTCTGGACTGAGGAATTCTAACTTTACATAGTCTTTTGCTAAACTATCAAATTCTCGATTGACAACGTGGACAATTGCCTCAATTAAACCATAACGTTGGGCTGGTTTAACTTCGCTCATCATGCCAAAATCGAGATAAGCTAATTTACCATCCATTGTCGCTAACAAGTTACCTGGGTGAGGGTCAGCATGAAAAAATCCATGTTCTAATAATTGACGTAAAGAACACTGGACACCAACTTCAATTAAATACCGCGCATTGATTCCTAAAGCGGCAATTTTTTCGGGTTGAGTTAATTTAATGCCGTTAATCCATTCCATCGTTAAAACGCGACGGTTGGTGTATTCCCAGTAAATTTTGGGGACATAAATATCCTTCATGTGACCATATAATTCAAAAAAGCGTTCCGCATTTTCGCCTTCATGAATATAGTCCATTTCTTCAAAAATGCGATCGCCTAATTCATCTAAAATCCCCACTAAATCACTGCGGACTCGCTGGAAATTGTGCTGTATCCAACCAGCCAAATTCCGCAAAATATACAAATCTATAGTAATTCTTTCTCGTAAATCTGGGCGTTGTACCTTAATCGCTACTTCTTCGCCAGTTTTCAATCTTCCCTGATATACCTGTCCTAAAGAAGCCGCCGCAATCGGTTGTGAAGACAATTCTGCATAAATCTCTAATGGTGTTGCTCCCAATTCTTCCTCAATAAACTGGTAAGCTATTTCATTAGGAAAAGCTGGTAATTGATCTTGGAGTCTAGTTAATTCTTCCAGGTAAATTGGTGGGACTAAATCTGGTCTAGTGGATAAGGCCTGACCAATTTTAATGTAAGCTGGACCCAACTTTGTTAATAAATCTCTGAGCTGAACAGCGCGACGACGTTCATTTTTAACCAAAATTCCCCATTGCTTATCCCACCATAACCCAAAGACAAAGGACAGAATTGGTTTTAAAACCGTCAAAATCCGCCCGATAACTTGCAGGAATCGCCCACTATACTGTGCTTGTATTTCCACAGGATCATACAGCATCGACTCCGGTTCAGATCCCACCCGCACCCGATGTCTGGGCTGTGGAGAAGCTTCAGCCGATTTGATTGCTACAGTCTGTGGATTTTGTTCTGCTACTACCTCAATTACGGACAATTCGCCTCCGCGACTGTCCTCCTGACTTGTTCGAGAACTAGAGGGAAGTGTCTTAACCATCATGAAGAAGCCACCAGTTAGATCAACGTTGTTAAATATTGTAACAATATCTTGTCTTTTCGGGATATCTTCAAAAATTAGAAATTAATGCTTTAATATTTTTTGTCAATAAACGCAGCATAGTATATTTAGGCGGAAAACAACATAACCAAATATATCTAAGGACGTTTAGGCAGAAACCAATAATCACTTTGTAACCCACATTCCTATAATATTTTTGCTAAAAAGACTGACAACAACCAGGTAAAGTTGGATAGTTTGCTAGAATTACCTATTGATCTTGGGAGTCTTGTTAATGACAACAATCTTAGAAGTAAATAGTACAAACTTACTATTACTGCAATTGTTACAGGTAGGAATGCCTACCCAAGCAGCCACTAGTCAAGTTGATTTAGTTCAAGGAGTAATCCAGGCATTTATTTTAGGGATTGTGCAAGGGATTACAGAGTTTTTACCAATTAGTAGTACAGCACATTTAATCATTGTGACGAAGGTATTTGGTTGGAAAGAACTGGGTTCTAAAGATTTTGTTGATGCTATTCAATTTGGAAGTGTAATTGCAATTTTGTGGTATTTTTGGGCTGTTATTTCTAGTTTAGTGAAAGGTGCAATTACAGCTTTTAAAACTAAAGACTGGGAAAGCGAAGAATGGAAAATTGTTGTCGGGATTGCGGTCGGGACAATTCCCGCTTTAACTATTGGGTTTTTGTTAAAAGATGTGATACCAGAAAGTTCCTTAATTATTGCGATCATGTCAATTATTATGGCGATTTTGCTAGGGTTAGCTGAAAAAATTGGGAGTCGTAAACGGGGTTTTGCTACTTTGGAAATTCGAGATGGTATTTTAGTAGGATTGGGACAAACTTTAGCTTTAGTTCCGGGCGTTTCTCGTTCAGGTTCCACTTTAACTACTGGCTTATTTTTAGGATTAGAAAGAGAAGCAGCCGCGAAATTTTCATTTTTGTTAGGATTTCCCACTTTGACAATTGCGACTTTATATAAAAGTCTGAAGATCTTCAAAATGTTTCAATCAGGTGAATTACCAGATAATATTGTGATTCTGTTAATTGTTGGCATCATTTCTACTTTTATTTTTTCCTATTTATCAATTGCTTTTTTAATCAAATACTTGCAAACTAAAAACACATTGGTTTTTGTTTGGTATAGGTTGGCTTTTGGTATTTCCATTTTATTAGCGATCGCTGCTGGTTGGCCAGGATAACTCTGATAGAATATTTACACTAGGTGGGGATTGGGGATTGGATATTAAATTTTAGATTTTGGATCATGTTAAATTAACTTCTATCTAAAATTTTTATCCCCTAACAACT
>NZ_VIKZ01000061.1:0-33216 GCF_009711985.1 Dolichospermum sp. UHCC 0260
GTCCAGCGTCCGAACATTTTATCTAAAATATGCCAGGGAAGTATAAACAAACATAGATAGGTTAAATTGTGTATTTTTTTCCAATTTTTTTGAAGTTTTCTAACACTTTCGTCATTAGATGTTATGGCTAAAATAGTGAAAATGATAATTGATGATAAGCCTTGAAAGTATTGGAGGCAAGTATTGAAATCTAAGAAATTTAAAGATTTTTGCCAAATCAATAATGCAGCGTGATTCCAAGCAAAACAAAAAGCAGTAACACCTGTGTAACGTCGGTTTTTCATCAAGCTTTTCCAAATATATTGTTGCTTATAAAAATTCGGAAAAAGTGTTTTTATTATAGTAGGAATAATAGTCAGCGAATAATATATTAAAGACAAAACACCAATAATATTTGCATAATCAATATATGGTATTAAAAAAAACACTGTGGCACTGAAAATGTAATTAATAAATACTAACGTGACAAAACCCAAAATGCCATTCATGTTGTTATGAGTTGTTATGAGTTTTTATGAGATAGAGGCTGCATTTCCAGATTCTTTAGATCGGACAATACGGTTTCATTTTTCCACAATTAGTAAGAGATAGCAATCTGTCTTAAGATAGTTGACAAAATTTTTTAGTAAGCTGTTACGCATTTACTTTTTTGCCCGAAAGCCTTACGGCAAGGACTCTAGGCTACGAAATATCAGATTTAGCTGCGTAACAGCTTATGGAATAAGTTTGTATAATTCCATCGGGCAGGATGCCCGCACCACAAGATTTAGCCCGGGTATTTATTCTGCATCTATCGTCAAAACTTGCTCATTTTCGCGTATATATGTGTAATTTGGGTTAATAAACAAAACCCAACAAAATCTTAGAAATGTTGGGTTTCACTTTGTTCTACCCAACCTACAATTATCTTTAACTGAAATCTATCGGTTTTAAGTCAATTTACTGATTTTAACAAAACAAAAAAAGGCAGATTATACAGAGTCTGCAATTTTTATTCAAGATTCCGATTGCAATATTATCGAACTGAGTCAATTTATGGAACAATGATTTTATTCTCCATGACAACAGTTACAATAGTTGCAGATTTGTATATGATTTTAGTGACCATATATTAGACATCTCCGGTAATTAAATGTGCGTGGTTTGAAACCCTTGTAGAGACGTTCTATAGAACGTCTCTACATTCATTTTCGGAGAGGTCTATTAGTTTCAATAATACTAATATATATTTGTTGTTTGCTATTGTCCTCGTCCTGGTTTGCAGTCTGCGAAACCTAATGCTTCGCTATCTAGGAAACTAGCGATTCTCTTTCAGAGACACTACGTGAACGCCATTTCAATAATAGCTTCTACTGGATAGTCAATTTCAACAGCACGGGCAATTAAAGCTGCTTTGATTTTTTCTGGCAAGCATTCTAAGATAATTTTAGCATCAGTAGCGGAAAGTTGCTCTAAAAGTTCTACTTGCATAATGTTACTGCTCACTTGGTATTTGAACGTTGTAAGGAAGTTCAGTAGCTCTGACAATAATTGCTTCTAATTCCAATAATAGCCCAGGATTTTCCCAATGAGAAATTATTGTCAAGATTTAGATTATATTTATTGATATATCTTCAATCAATTAGATAAGTCCTAGTTACCTGCTATGCAATATCGTCGTTTTGGTAAAACTAATTTACATCTTTCTGTTTTTTCTTTGGGAACAATGCGCTATTTAACTGATAGTGAAAATGTCCAACAGACCATTGAAAAAGCTTTATCTTTAGGAATTAATCATTTAGAAACAGCTAGAGGTTATGGTGATAGTGAAGCATATTTGGGTAAAGCTATAAAAGCTGGTTTATCAGTACCCCGTAATCAAATTTATATTACTACTAAAATTCCCCCAACACCAGATGCTGACACTATGCGTCGGTATATTGATGAATCTTTAAATCGCTTGAATTTAGATTATCTGGATTGTTTAGGAATTCATGGATTAAATACTTGGCAACATTTAGAATGGGTACAAGCTAAAAATGGCTGTATGCAGGCTGTGGAGGAAGCTATTAATGATGGGAGAGTGCGACATATTGGGTTTTCTACTCACGGTTCATTAGATGTAATTTTAGCAGCTATAAATACAGATTTATTTGAATTTGTTAATCTTCATTATTACTATTTTTTTCAACATAATGCCCCTGCAATTCAGTTGACAACAGAAAAAGATATGGGCGTTTTTATTATTTCTCCTGCGGATAAGGGCGGAAAATTATATACTCCACCCCAAACTTTAAAAGAACTCTGTTATCCATTCACACCATTAAATTTAAATTATCGTTTTTTGCTAAGTGATAACCGCATTAATACTTTGAGTATAGGACCAGCAAAACCAGAAGAGTTAGTAATATCTCCAGAACTTTTTGATTCTCAAAATGAATTAACTAAAGCTGAAATTGATATTTTTGAAAAATTAGAAAATCAGCAAAATGATGTTTTACTAACTGATAAATGTAGTCAATGTTATGATTGTTTACCTTGCCCAGAAAATATTCATATTCCCGAAGTTTTAAGATTACGAAATTTAGCCCTAGCTTATGATATGAAAGATTATGGAGAATGCCGTTATGGAATGTTTGAAAATGCCGGTCATTGGTTTCCAGGTATGAAAGCTAACCGTTGCACAGAATGTGGTGATTGTTTGCCCAAATGTCCAGAAAATTTAGATATTCCTACTTTGCTAAAAGATACCCATGAAAGATTGCAGGGGAAACCCGGGAGAAGATTATGGGGATAAATCCAAAATCTAAAATCTAAAATCTAAAGTTATTTAACTTTTACTTCTTCAACTTCTGCTAATGTTTCCATAGTTAGCGGTGTAGACTGACTAGCACCAGAAAGAAGTTTTAAAAGATTAGGACGGGAATCATATAATAGATAGATAATGCGATCGCCTATTTCCCATTCTTGAGTAGCCGACATTACCTGTAAACGTTCTTGTCTTTCTAACAACAGTGGTACTAAAATCCCATCTCGAATTTTTTCTTGTATATGTTCTTGTTGAGAGTCAAATTCTGCCGCATTTAATGTAGTTGTTCCCAATTTCACCTGTCCATTCATCAAATATTCATTCCAAGTTTTTACTGGTAAATCAGAAACAAAAGCTTGATCAACTTTACTATTCTCCGAAGGAGATCCTTGAGGATGTCGGGGGAATATAGCTAAAACACGGGGAGGATTAAATTCCTCAGCAGCCCGTTGAGCTAAAACAAAATTCACTTCACCATTACTGGTAATGGCTAAAAAAGTCCCCATCGAACCAATACCAGCTTCTTCCAGTATTTCCCCATCTAAAGCACTACTAGCAATCACTCGGAGATTTTGGGCTTCAGCTTGGGCTAAACGTTCCGGGTCAGTATCAATCATCACTACACTTTCTCCCCGTTCTTGAAAAAAGCGGGCAATTAATAAACCCAAAGGATTACAACCCACAATTACCGCCCCAGTTGCATCTTTAGAGGTAATTCGTAACCATTTAACCAACCAGCCAGCGGTTAAACCTTGGCAAAAAACCGTCATGATAATTGTCAAAAAGACTAAAGCTTTAATCGAATCACCACCATTAACGCCCCTCTGCGTCAGTAAAATCGCAAATAAAGACGCTACAGAGGCGGAAACTATGCCTCTGGGTGCAACCCAACTTAAAAATAGTTTCTGTCGCCAATTCAGATCACTATTCCAAGTACACAAAATAATGTTAATGGGGCGAACAACAAACATTAACACCAAAACGGTGAATAAACTCCCCCAACCTAAAGCCAAGACACTGGCAATGGATAAATCAGCCGCTAGGAGGATGAATAATACAGAAACGCTGAGAATTGTCAGTTGATTTTTAAAGCTTCGCAATAACCGCTCTTCGGGAACTGAAGAATTAGCAAACACCGCACCTGCTACCACTGTGGTCATAATTCCCGATTCAGAGCGAATCATTTGCGCTAGGGCAAACAACACCCATAAAACTGCCAGTACAACCAGATTTTTCAGTTCAAAGGAGATAAAATTGGCGCGTTTGAACATCCAACTCATTAAATATCCACCAACGCCACCAATGCCCGCACCCACAGCGAAACGTAAAATTAGACCAATAATCGCATTAATCGGGTCTGTATCACCATTTAAAATCGTATCCAGGACAACGTAAGCTAGGATAGCTCCCACTGGATCTATTAAAACTCCTTCGCCTTCTAATAGCGTTCCTACTTGTCTATCTACGTTAATTTGTTGAATTAATGGACCAATTACGGTCGGTCCGGTGACAACAACAATGGACGCATAAAGCACTGCTATATTCCACGGAAATTCGCCTAGCCAGTGCGCCGCAAGACTTCCCCCTAGTAGGGTGATCAGAGTTCCCAAGGTGACGAGTAACTGGAGACTGAGGGAAACTTTGCCCAACTCCTGCCGATCTAATTTGAGTCCTCCTTCAAACAAAATGATTGCTGTTGCTAGGGAAACAATCACTTCTAATCCTGTTCCTAGTAAATGGGGTTGTAATATTCCCAGCCCGTCTTTACCTAACAGGATGCCTAATAAGAGTAGTAACACGATGCTAGGTAATTTGAAATATGCAGCCATTACCTGGGCGCTAATGCCTGCAAAAACAGTGATCACCATCTGGAGGGTGATTTCAAAAGGTGCTTCCATGTTGTAGATTTTGAGCCATTGATTTCAAAATCCTCTCTAAAGAATCATAAATATTAACTTTACAGAAATATCTGGTAGGCGTAAAGCTCAGAGGCTAAAGCCTTGAGATATAAGCGACACGGGCAGTTCGACAAGCTCACTGACCACGGTTTTAACCGCATAGAGTTTCTTTTTGGCAGAGATAGGGAAAAGTTAAGTGGACTCGTTGAACCAAGAATCTCAGCGGATTTAGCCAGTGAGAGTGTCAAAGAACTATAGTGGCAAGTTTACACGCCTTGTAGCAGAAACTAGTACATCACAGCGTAAATAAAGCAACCATATTCAATCGCCAAAAAGCCTACTGTATATTAGTTTTGACTTTTGACTTTTGACTTCCGCCCTGCGGTACTAGTAGTTTGTCAAGATAAAAATGATGGACTGTAGTGTGAGCGTCTCGCTCACGCGGGCAAGACTTGTACTGAGCAAGCGATGCCCTGAGCCTGTCGAAGGGTCGAAGTATGCCCGCACTACCAAAAACCCGTCAAAATAAATTTGACAGACTACTAGAAATTTCTCAAGAATTTATTGTTTTTGGCAAAAGGACAGGGTTAATAGTCCAGAAATATTCCCTCTGCTCCTTACTTTGTGGCTTTTTCACCTCCTCTAAAAAAATCTTTCCAAAACCTCTTGACATTCTCAAAAAAACCCGCTATATTGTTAAAAGTGAAGAGAAACAAGCCCCCATCGTCTAGAGGCCTAGGACACCTCCCTTTCACGGAGGTAACAGGGATTCGAATTCCCTTGGGGGTATTATAAAAGGGATAGAAAAAGAATTTTTCTTTTTCTGTCCCTTTGATGTTTTTATGATTCCTGTGTCGGAATATTTACAAGATTTAATTTTGTTATTAGGTAGGGGTTTAGCAGTGCTAAACCCTTACAAATCCAGGTTTTTTGTAATCTGGCAAAAGTCCATTTCCCAACCGTGTTTAGTATGGAGAGTTAGACTATTGTGTTAATTGCTTATATATACCACAGGCTAATTACTACAAGATTAGTTTACAAGTCTTCATTGAGATGGTGTTTAATAATTTATACTATGCAGTGTAATTATTCAGGAGCTAGGAAAGAAATAGCCAACAATTACCGCTATATTATAAACAATTAATCATGGAAACATCAAATTTTGTTTATATTTATGATGGCAAAGTCTAAAAAGTTTCGTTGGCAAAAAACTAAATATTCTACCTTAGCCCGAAAAATAGACATTTTCAGGGCTGCGGCTAAATTTATGTTATTTCTGTGGTGGGATAGTATTTTTCCTCAAGATTCTTTAGAACATAAGAAAAACCGCGCTACTTGGTTTGTGAATACTTTAATTGATTTAGGTGCTACTTTTATTAAAATTGGTCAAACTTTGTCAACTCGTGCCGATTTATTGCCTTTAGAATATATAGAAGCTTTGGGAACTTTACAGGATCAAGTTCCGGCTTTTAGTAGTCAAGAGGCAATTAATATGATTGAATTAGAATTAGGTAAACCTCTACAATGTATCTATAAAGAATTTGAATTTAATCCTTTGGCTGCTGCTAGTTTAGGTCAAGTTCATAAGGCTACATTATACTCTAACGAAGAGGTGGTTGTTAAAATTCAACGTCCGGGTTTAGAGGCTTTATTTAATTTAGATTTTAAAATATTATTACAGTTAATTAAGTTTTGCAATAAATATTTGGCTGGGGTAAGAAAGTATAATTTACAATCAATTTACAATGAGTTCTTTGATTTGTTGTTTCAAGAAATTGATTATATTCAAGAGGGAAAAAATTCAGATAAATTCCGAGAAAATTTTCGTGGATATCCGCGAGTTATTGTCCCTAAAGTCTATTGGCAATATACAACAACGAAGATATTAACTTTAGAATATAAACCGGGAATTAAAATTAATGATAAAGCGGCTTTGGAAGCCTGCGGAATTAATATTCATCAGGTAAATGAAACGGGGATTTGTTGTTATTTAAAGCAACTATTACAAGATGGGTTTTTCCAAGTTGATCCCCATCCAGGGAATATGGCCGTCAATCCAGATGGGAGTATTATCTTCTATGATTTTGGCATGATGTCAGAAATCGGAACTTTGAATAAGGAGGAGATGATTAAAACTTTTTTTGCTATTTTAAAAAAGGATAGTAATGAGGTAGTAAATACTTTAATGAGGATGGGATTACTTGAACCTATCCCAGATATGACTCCAGTAAAAAGATTAGTCACGTTTTTATTAGATAAATTCACCGATAAACCTTTAGATGTTAAAGCATTGAGTGAGGTAAAAATTGAACTTTATGAAATGTTTGAACAGCAACCATTTCGCTTACCTGCTCAAATGACATTTATTTTAAAAGCTATAACTACATTAGATGGTATTGCCAGGACTTTAGAGCCTCAATATAATCCTACAGTATTATCCCAAGCATTTATCAAAAGTTTGGCAGTCACAAAAAGTAAAGGAAGTACAATCGCTCAATTAAGCCATCAAGCTAGGGATTTTATTCAATATCAACTGACAAAACCGAATAAAACCGAAGTTTTAGTTAAGAAATTAGAGGAAAGAATTGAAAGAGGAGAGTTACAATTAAGAGTTAAAAATGTTGAAAGCGATCGCATCTTAGGACAAATTTATCTAGCCATCAAAACCTTAATTTATGCTTGTTTAACAGGATTTAGTCTATTGACGGGGTTAATCTTAATCATCTCTAAGTATCATAATTGGGCGATCGCAATTTTTTGTGTATGTGCTTTTTGTCTATATTTATTAGTTAAATCGTTAATGAAATTAGCAGTGATAGAGAAAATAGAAAAAATGGGCAAAAAGTAGCTAAGTAAGGATTCAGGTCTAATGTCTTCCTTCTTCTTTTTTCCGACTCCTGACTTCTCCTATATCAGTTAATTGGTCGGAAAGATCGCATATCTCAGGCTTTGCATCCGAATTAACACGGGAAACCTGAATTAATCCAGGAAGTTTTAAATAAATCTAAAAATTAGTATTTTACCGCTCATAGAAATCTGGACAAAGCTACCTAAGGATAGACAATACTAGACAACTACGTTTGCAATCTTAGACCAAAGACCTAAGACTACAGGGATAAACGGCAATCCCTCTATCCCATTCATAAAGTTTGGGATTACTTTTCTAGCTATATTCATGCTTCCATTGGTATCAGCATTGATTATTTTACCACTGGAAGTTTTATATAAACCTCTTTTAATCCGTTTACCGCTAAAAGTAGGTTTACTATCTGATTTATCCTGGTAAACAGGCAGATTGTCACCATCTAAAGCACTAGCAATGGATGTGTAACTTTCTTCAGTAATTACAACTTCGATACCTGCTAACTTAGCCTTGTAAGACAACAAACTGATTAATTTAGCATGAGGGATTTTGGTAAATTGCTGGTTGTTCTTTTTCCCAATATTAATGTCTTGCTTCCATCCTAAATTATTGCCAATGATTAATTGACTAATATCATTTAACTGACACCAATCAATTACTCTGCGGGAAATGGCTTGAGCAAAAACAAATAGATATAAAAGCATCAAGCATCAGTGATGTCATAGAACGTATGGCAAGAGAAAACCTACCCAAAAAAGAGTAGGAAAGGGTAGGTTTGCCCAGAATTTAGCTGACAGTTTGACACCCAGTTACTAAGGTAGCGTCTGGGTAAAATTAACTAAAATTACCGACTAATCAAGCAAACTCTCAAGACTCAGAGGAACCATATCACCATTCCTCGTCAATCCCAATAACATTGACTGTTGTGATGCAATTAATTTACCTGTGAGGACACAACGCTCATCTTGTTGGGCTACAGCAGCAATACTAGCACGAATATCAGATTTAGAAAAACGCGGTTTCCACTCACCTGATTTTTGCTGGATATAATTCCAGAGAATATCTCGAATTAGAGACTGATATCCCTGATTACCAGCGATATCTTTAAGTTTCTCCTTGAGTTTCCGTTCTAGACGAATACTAGTAACTTCCATATCAGTTGTTGGGGTGCGTGTAATGGTCTGCATGATTTTTTCTCCTTATAGGTATAGACAGGATAGTAATACAAGTGTAGTATGTTTAAAGGAATGTTCAATAGGTGAAATTTTCTGTGAAATCCATTTATCCCATCTCTACCTCTTCACAAGCAACCAAACGCCTCGGCAGTTGGGAATTTGCTGCTGCGGACGTGGAGAATTTATTTATGGGCAAGGATAGCCAACATCAAGGGCAAAGAACAAAAGGCAATTATGATTTTAAATATCCCAGCATGAATTTGCTGAATACAAAACCACAAATAGAGATCAAACGCGGGAGGTACAGGTAAAGAAATGCTGTACCAAAATAAGACAAAACCATCAGGTCAATTGTTAACCCCCGCAGCGTCTAAGACAGAAGCGGGGGTTTTTTTATAAGGAGTTAGGCTGTGACAAGCGCAATCCAAGTATTAGAGCAATCTGTAGTCGTGTTTTCCCAGAATTACTTACCACTGTGTCGGATAAATATCAAGCGGGCGATAGTGTTGCTAGTCAGCAATAAAGCCGAACCATTAGAATTTTCGACAGAAGACGGTTGGTTAATTCACTCATCTCGATTTGTGCTGTCTGTACCCAAGCACATCCGCTTAACAATTGCTGCTACGGAACGAATGTGGAAAATTCCGCCAGTCAATCGTCGGGAGGTTTTACGACGAGATCATAGCAGTTGTCAATATTGCGGTACTAACAAACATCTCACCCTAGATCATGTTATCCCCCGATCTAAAGGTGGCCGACATACTTGGGATAACGTAGTCATAGCCTGCGAAAAATGTAACTCTCGCAAAGGCAATAAAACACCCGCTGAAGCTGGAATGCCTTTGCGGAAATTACCGAAAGCACCTATTCACCCAACGGTGATATTTGCTGAGAAGTTTTGGAATGATATGCAAGCAAACCTGGAATAACAGGAGAGCAAAAGGAATGCTGAAATTAACTTACACCAATAACAGTTTTTATTTAGAGTGTCTCACTCAATCTCTCGAAGAATGGGTAGCGCAAAGAGTGATTTTGGCACTGCGTGTCAGTCAAACTTTGCGGATTGAACCCACCACAGCTTCCTTTTTGCTACCTCTTAATTTGCCAGGAGTAGAAAGACTAAAAGCCGAAGTAAATCGCCATGATAGTGAAATTATGGGCTTATGTAACTGTGATCCTGAATACTTAGAAGTTAGCCTCGATGGTTCTTGGTTATCTGATGGTAATCATGATGCTGTCGGTGTATTTGTCACCACTATGAGCTACAGCACGGAGTTTTTTTTGTATAAACTTTGGCAAGAGTCTCAAATTTGTGCTTCTGTCGTCACTGAGCAAGGATGATCATGGCTGCATTTCTAAAAGTTCAGGAACTGTAACAAATCGGTAGCCTTGCTGTTTGAGTCCGCTGACGATTGCTGGCAAGGCTTTGACTGTTCTTTCCCGATTTCCGCCACCATCGTGCATTAACACAATTGCGCCGGGTTTAGCATCTCTGATCACATTTTTCACAAATACTTGATATTTTGCCCGCGGATCGGTGTCTGCTGAAGTCACTGACCACATAACAACGGAGTTTTTCTGACTTTTAGCATAAGCAGCTAATCCGTTGTTTAAATAGCCTCCAGGGGGACGGAAAAATGATGTTTTGACACCTGTTGTTTTATAAATAAGGTCATTTGTTTTTTCAATTTCACTTTTAGCTGTGGCTTCATCCATCTTTCGATACCAATGATGCCAAGTATGATTACCAATAGCATGGCCTTCAGCTACAACTCGTTTGGCAATTTCGGGATTTTCTTGTAAGGCACTTCCTACCCAAAAGAATGTAGCTTTTACATGATTTCGTTTGAGGATATCTAACATTTCTGCGGTGGTTTTTGGCCAGGGACCATCATCAATAGTTAAAGCAATTACTTTCTCTTTATTGCTGGGTTCAACTTTATAGATAGTTTTTGCTTGATATTTAGCTGGGACAGTAAAATCTAGGTTTTCAACTTTAGTTAGTAGTTGTGATTTGGGATTAATTTGATTAGTCGGAATGGCAACTTTTAAGGGTTCGCTATTGGTTTTTAATTGGCGTGGATTTGGGATGTTAGTACAAGCTGTAAAAGACAATGCTATTGCGGCAATAGCAATTACTTTTAGTCTTTTATTGTGGTTATTTGTGGGAAAGGAATTATAATTTTTGGGCATAAAGTTCTGTGATATATTCTACAGGTTGGGAAATTGAAATCTTCCAGAATTAAGAAAAACTTAGTTGGGTAAGGATTTGACTAAATCGGCAGTTAGAAACTGCATTTACAAAAGTCATCAAAAGCGGGGTTTCGCAACTTCTAGGATTTTTTTATTGGGATGAGATTTATCTATTGAATATTACAGCCAATTCTCTCTAAAGATTGATTAAGAAAATATTTAATTCAATTAGTATTTATAGGCACAGTCAATCATCACAGTAAAATGAGTGGACAAATGTCAGAAACATATCAAGCAGAGCGTACCATCTCATCTATATTTAAAGAACAGAAACAAATTGATGATGTAATTCATCGGTTACTAGATAGAGGCGTTTCCAGCGATTATATATCCGTCTTGGGCAGAAATTTTCAATCAGAAACCAGAATTGCTGGCTTTATTACTAAGCGGGATGTAATTTTGGGAGGATTAAGAACTGGGGCAATTTTTGGTTCTTTATTTGGTTCTTTCCTTAGTTTATTAACTGGTGTCGGTGTATTATTTATTCCCTTTGTTGGTCCAATTGTGGCAGCAGGTCCGATTGGAGCGATATTATTAGGGGCCGCAAGTGGAGCGCTCGCTGGTAGTGCTGGGGCAGGTTTGGTATCAGTTCTTACTGCCTTGGGGATGTCAGAAGACAAAGCTACGGTTTATCAAACCCGCTTAGAAGCTGGTGAATTTTTATTAATGATCGAAGTCCCGATCAATCGGAGTGGCGAATTTCAATTACTATTGGAAAGTTCAGGTGGTGAAGAAATTAATATCATTGGCAAAACACTACCTCATCCTTGTCCTGGAAAATGCAAAAATTCAGATGATTTATCTCCTGAAGTTCGCACCCATCTTTCACCAGAAGCTCAGAATATATTCATTGAACGCTATAATACTGCACTGAATGATAATATGGACAAGCTTACATCTGAACAAATGGCTTGGGATGAAGTTCATAAGCGATTTGATGAAGATGAAAATGGCGTTTGGTCAAAAGTTAAAGTTTTGCGATAGGATGTTCTTCTAAGAGAATTCCACAAAAAAGATGATCCAATTTTGTGGGATGGGCATCTTGCCCGTCCTTGTGTTGTTAGCGGGCAAGATGCCCGCACCACAAGAGATTTTGGGATATTTTTTTAATTGGAAGTCTCTAATTAGAAGTTCCTAAAATCTTTAAATACAAAAACGCACCAAATCAAAAGACTTGGTGCATTTTCGATTAATTTTTAGATGGGAGCGGGGGGGCTCGAACCCCCACGACCGTTTAAGGTCAACGGATTTTAAGTCCGTAGCGTCTACCATTCCGCCACGCTCCCGTAAGGTTATTTACTGTTTTTGAGGCAGTATTCACCCGCTTGTCTGTTATACCACTAATTGCTTTTTTTTGGCAAGTAGATTTTAAAATTTTATTTGCTAACGCTAATATTTGACATTTAGCACTGAAACAAAATTTTAAGTTAGCCATTTAGCTCACGCTTGATGACTGGAAAACACTATATCACAAGTTTCGATTTTTGGGCAATTTATTTTTGGGGGATGGAAAATAACAGAATTACCGATTTCCTCAAACCAGCCATTGGGCATATCATGGGAAGTGAATGCACCAAATATAGTTCAAATTGCGGTAAGGAATATGGTTGTAGCACTACTGTATCTGAGTTTGGCTGGCGCTTATTTGCTGGTAATCCCCATTGCTGTCTTTTTCTACTTGAGTTTAAGATGGTATACCTGTGGTTCTGTGGAACGGGTGTTTATGTACTTTTTAGTGTTCTTTTTCTTTCCGGGGTTGCTAGTTCTCTCCCCGTTTGTGAATTTGAACCCCCGTCCGCGAAAAATTGCTTAAATTAAGATTGGTAGGTCATAATTCTCATGCGACGTATTGACGCGATTGGTATTGGCTTCGGCGTTTTTGTCGCCGGTGGCTTGGCTTATGTGGGTTTGCAAGTAGTAGGTTTAGATAGTCAGAATGCTGGTATCTGGAGTCAAGTTTTCTTGATTGCTGGCTTAATTGGCTGGTTATGCACCTATCTTTTCCGCGCGATGGGGAATAAAATGACCTACCATCAACAACGGGAAGCTTATGAAACGGCTTTTTTGCAAAAGCGTCTGGATGAACTTTCTCCGGAAGAATTAGCTAAACTGCAAGCGAAGATTGAAGAGGAAAAAGAATCTCAGGTTTAGGGTTATTATTGTTCAGTGGTTTGTTGACAAATGACCACTGACCACTAACTACTGACTAGGTGAAATGACTGCTATTTCTCGTTGCTTTGAAAATTTGAGACGGAATCAAGAGTGCGCGTTGATTCCCTTTATTACGGCTGGTGATCCAGATTTAGAAACTACTGCTAAGGCCTTGCAGGTTCTTGATAATTCTGGGGCTGATATTATTGAGTTGGGTGTCCCCTATTCTGATCCTTTGGCTGATGGTCCGGTGATTCAGGCTGCGGCTACTCGCGCTTTGGCACGGGAAACCACTTTAGAGCAGGTGTTAGAGATGCTCAAGGGGATTAGTCCGAGTTTGCGATCGCCAATTATTTTATTTACCTATTACAATCCGATTTTATATCGAGGTGTTGATAAGTTCTTGGGGCAAATTAAAGATGCTGGGGTAGCAGGTTTAGTTGTGCCTGATTTGCCTTTGGAAGAGTCAGCAGGACTCATTAAACCAGCGGCGGAGATGGGAATAGATTTAACCTTATTGGTAGCTCCTACGAGTTCTCCTGAAAGAATAGAAGCGATCGCTCGCGCTTCCCAGGGATTTATTTATTTGGTCAGTGTTACTGGTGTCACGGGAATACGAACCCAAATGCAAACGCGAGTTGGTGATTTACTCCAACAAATTCGCAATGTTACAGATAAACCCATCGGTGTCGGGTTTGGGATTTCTGATCCTGAACAGGCGCGACAAGTGAAAGCATGGGGCGCAGATGCAGCAATTGTGGGTAGTGCCATTGTGAAACGACTGGCAGAAGGTACACCAGAGCAGGGATTAGATGCGATCGCTCAATTTTGCCAAAGTCTCAAGATAGCTATCAAAAATCCCTCTTAAACCCAAGGGAGAAATTGCCAAACAGTGTATTTTTTTGTTATTTTTTAGTGGACAATTTGACTATGATCGTCTTAAATAATAACAGCATATCTTAGGATAGACAAAAAAACTAACTGATACACTGGTTTATCTTGACCCTTAACTTAAATATACTATCAAAGTAGGCAAAAAATTATGCGTGTGAGAGTGTGTCAGTCACAACTGAGTTACTGTTCTGTAGTATTTGAGGGGTAACAGCAATGAGCGAAAGTATGGCATTTATTGGCGGAGTCGCGGTGGCTGGGTTAGCGGCTTTAGTCTTGCTGAAAGGAACAAATACCCCAATCCCATCGAATTTTGGTGTTAGCCCCCAAATGCCAGGGACAGTTATGGCTCCCCAGGTAATGCAGTATCCTCCCAATTACGGGCAACCTGCCTATTTTAATCAACCCACAACTACTCAACCCCCAACTGCTCCTAATTCTGATCAGCGTCTAGAAATGGAAAAGCTGAAAATGAATATGCAGCTAGAGAAGTTGAAAGCTGACAATGAACAACTCAAGTTACAAAACCAACAATTCCAGGTACAAGCTCAAAGCTTTACCCAACGGGAGTGGCAATTAGCACAACAAGCTAATCAACAAAAAATGGCGACATCATTACAACAACCTGAACAAAATAATTGGTGGTCTTCACCCATGCTTTGGGCTGTGGGTGGTGCGACGTTGACTATTGGTGGGGGGGTTGTTGTCGCTGGTGTTCTTTCTTTGTTTGCACCAAAACAGCGGGGTACTCGGACAGTTCAGGTGATTCATCCCTACAATGGACAAGCACCATCTTTAAATCCTGTCCGTCGGGCTGAGTTTTTACCCTCTTCTCGGATGGAATCTAGAAGGGTAGAAACGGCAGAATACGACGAAATGCAATAAGTTGTTGGGCTGAATAGTTTAGACATTGAGACGGCAAAAAACCAAAAATCAGAATGCAATTAGTGGGGTTAAGTATTAAACTCCACTTTTTGGGATTTCTGAGGGTAAAACAAACTGCATTAAAATCTTCGTCCTTCTTCAATCATTTCACGAATTAAGTTTTTGTTTTTATTCATAAACCTTAGAGGATGTTTTAAAAGTTTTTAATGTGGAAACAGACCCCTCTCCAAACCTCTCCCCTACCAGGGGAGAGGCTTTAAAAACCCCATTCCCTTGTAGGGAAGGGGGGAAGGGGGGTTAGGTTTTTGGAGATTATGGGTTTCATATAATACTTTTCAAACAACCTCTTAGAACGATGAGCGATAGTAGTTACTATAACCTGATTGTTTGTATCATCAACCTGGTAAGTTACCCTATATTCACCGATACGATAACGGTAATATCCTGATAAATTACCTTTAAGGGGTTTAATATTAGGATGAAACCGGGGATTTTGTTCTAGCTGTTCAAAGCACCTTGCTAATTTTTTCGCCAAACTTTGTGTTGCTGAAACATAAATTTTCTCAGCTTCAGCAGATAAAACAATATTATACATCAGACCTGATATTTCTCCAATTTTTAACTCGACCTTCAGCTATATCTTGTTTACCTCTTTCAAAAGATGCGATAAAACCAGGAATATCAAGTAGTTCTTGGGTAGCTAATTCGCTTTCTTTATCTGCTAGATAAGCTAAAAATTCGGCAACTATTTTTAAATTATCTGGAGATAGCTTTTCTAAGTTGTAGTTTATTTCTTGACGCAGTTGTGAGGTGTTCATAATGTTAATTATGGTTTTTTACTATTTTATAACAGATTTATTCTTTAGGTACTAAAGCAATGCGATAACCCAAAGCATCTAAAAATTCAATTAAGGTGTAAATTTCATTTCCGGCATTTTCTGATAATAATTGATCAAGTTTTTCATAACGTTCTTTCGCTATTTCTGAGAGATTATTAGCCAATATTCTCGCCTCAATAATATCTTTTAAACCAGCCCTAAGTAATTCTGGTTCACGTCCTTCTTCATCTAATTCTAAAAAAACTGCTAGATAAGCTGTAGCGTGTTCTTCATTTTGAAGAGAGGAAATGAGATAATCATGGTAACTGCTAGTTAGTGGTATTTTTACTTCTGTTGTCATAATCTCTCCAGTATTGTTTAGCTGTTAATATATCTTGTTCTTGGGTACTTTTATCTCCACCACAAAGAATTATTACTATTTTTGACCCAATTTGTCCAAAATAGATCCGGTAGCCTGGTCCATAGTCAATTTTTAGTTCACAGACTCCTTCTCCAACTGTGCGGTAGTTTCCTAAATTACCTAACCTAACTCGTTCGAGTCTTTTTTCTATTTTAACTATAGCTTGCATATCTTTGAGATCATCAAGCCATTCTGCAAATAGGTTTTTTCCATCTGGTGTGATATAGTTTTGTACTTCTCTTGGTTGTGCTTCCACTTTTGGTTTGTTAATACTGCATAAATTAGTTTACTGGAAATTGTTTTTTCTGTGTAGAGAGTGGAAGGTAAAGTAATTTGCTAATTAACTGCATCAATTCATACATTATCTTTTTCTGCATCATGCAAATTAGAAATATAAGCTGGAAGTTTACCAAAATTAATTCTTTCTACATATTTAATGGCGCGATGTTCCTCTAATGAGGTTTGAATTAAAGTATTTATTAACAACCGAAATTTATTAACATCTGCTTGAGATAATTTCATGAAGCTAGTGGTCTGTCAAGCTAAAAATTGTGAGATTGAGGGAAAATAGAGAGGCTATTAACTGTAAACCTCATCCATAAATAGAAATTTGATAGACCACTAGTTATAGTTATAGATACCCATTACTGTCAATTTAACGTAAAACCGATATTCCAACTGGGAATGAATTCCCAGTCTCATAGCAAAAGTCATCTAAAGATGACTAAATAACCAAAAAATTTTTAACTTTTTGAGTTTACTTTAGTAAACTTTAGCTATTAGCCTGTAACTTCAGTTACAGGCGGGTTAAGAAGCAAATCAGATAAGCTATCTGTTATAAATATAATAGTTGCTAATCCAATGATCTGGTTAGCAGAAGCTACCAATGATATAGCTAATGGTACAGAAATTCAATTGCTTTTCTATGTTTAATTGTGGTAGTTTCTGTATTATCTAATGGTTGGACAACTACCAATACTTCTACAGATTTATCTTTAAAATCTGTATGGGTTTGAATTTGCAATATACCATCTGTACCGATATGCGCCAGCAATTTCATTGTTTCCATTTTTTACCACCATTCTTAGGGACAGGTTGCCAATTTCCGTATTT
This sequence comes from Dolichospermum sp. UHCC 0260, assembly GCF_009711985.1. Taxonomy (NCBI): domain Bacteria; kingdom Bacillati; phylum Cyanobacteriota; class Cyanophyceae; order Nostocales; family Aphanizomenonaceae; genus Dolichospermum; species Dolichospermum sp. UHCC 0260. Next base: position 17,257 of record NZ_VIKZ01000061.1, read on the forward strand.
ATTCATATCTATATTACTACTTAAATTAAAACTTCAACTTCCTGAGCGATACTTGTAGGTTGAGGAATTGGTAAACCTAACTCTATTAAACCTTCTATATGAAATTCTATGGATTCTACAATCATTTGTTGAACTTCTGCTAATGTTTCAGCCACGGCTATACAACCGGGTAAGTCGGGAACATAAGCACCATAACTGGTATTTCCTTTTTCAATTACTACTGTATAACGCATTATTCGTCCTCCAATTGAGCTTGTCTCCAAATACTTTTTAGTGTACCAATGGGTACGTCAATATTAGGTTTACCGGAAACTGTAACAGTACCAAGTTTATCAGGATGTTTAAACTGACGATGACTTCCTCTAGTTCTTGCTAAATACCAACCATCAGCTTCTAGTCGCTGAATCACTATTCTTACTTTCATATTAACATCTATTTGTACAGGTGAAATTTCTGTTATGGATTTTCTCATCTTTCATCATCTCTATTTTAATCTTCATCATCATGCAAACTAGAAATATGAGGTGGAAGTTTACCAAAACTAATTCTTTCTACATATTTAATGGCGCGATGTTCCTCTAATGAGGTTTGAATTAAGGTGTTTATTAACAAGCGAAATTTATTAATATCTGCTTGAGACGGTGATTTTAATTGTGTAGCTAGTAAACTGGAAATTTGCAATATCAATTGAAGATTAGGTAAGTTAGTTTCGGTTTGTTCAATGATTTCATACTTTTTATTAAGACAATATTCATTACCTATATGAGAATAATCAGCCAGTGTTTTTAATAGTTCTGGTTTCCAATTAATAATTACTTGTTTGATTCCTGGGATTTTATTTAATAAAACAGTGATGATTTTCGGTAAATCAGGAATGAAATCACCGATATTTCTAAATCTATAGATGGGAGTATCCAAAATTAATTCTATTGTACTAACTGGTGGTGCGCCAAATATATAAGTTTCTAATGTATAAGGTGCAATAGGTTTTAATTCAGTTTCACTAATTCGTTTAGTAATTAATGTAGCCGCAGCACCGCCTAAACTATGTCCGGTTACGAAAATATTTTTATTGGCGTTTTCTTGTCTTTGGATAAAGTCTTGTAATTGTTGCCAAAAACTTTTAACATAAAGATTAAAACCGGAGTGAATTGCTTCTGAATTGGGGAATGCTAGTAAGTTAAAGAAGTAATCATCTAATCTTTCTGTACCTCTAATAGCAATGACAATATCATTTTCTGTGGATAGGAGTAAACCACAACAAACTAATTCATCCGTATCACTTAAAGGACGTGGTGCTGAGATAAATTCTATGGTTTGATATGGTGGGAAAAATGATGGAGAACCTGTTTTCAGGATATCGCTAACTATATCATTTCCTTGTTTATAGGCGACGTAAGCGAGTTGAGAAATACAAGCCATTTCTAGGGTGCGTTGTCTGTCGGTGGATGTTTTCATGTTGGTTAAAGAAGTAAATGTTTGATTTTATTTGTGCAAAATAGATATGGTAGCTCAATCTATTGTATAATCAACTATGTAGCTCGCTGATAAAATATGCAAGATACCCTAACCATTGCCATTACTCCAGAACTTAAAGCAGCACTTTTAGAAATTACCCAAACTGAAGGTATATCTGCTGATAGTTTAGTCGGTAAAGCTATTGAGGACTACATCTTTACCCACAAATTCCGCGCATTGCGTTCTGACTTGATGCAAAAGAATGAAACAGTTTACACAGATGAGGAAATTTTTGAGCTAATTTCATGAAGCTAGTTATAGATACTAATAATTAATGATAATTTTTGTAAAACAATGTTCTAAAAATATGAATAAACAATATAGAATATATTTAGATGTTTGTTGTCTTAATCGTCCTTTTGACGACCAAACTCAATGGCGAATTAGGCTAGAAACTGAAGCAATTTTAGAAATTATCAATCATTGTCTATCTGGAAAATGGCAATTAGTCAGTAGCACAGCTTTAGAATTAGAAATCGCCAGAACTCCAGATATAAGCAGAAGAGAACAAGTACAAAAAGTCTTAACAATAGCTCATGATAAGATTTTAGTCACAGAAGAAATTACTCGACGAGCGATAGAATTAACAACCTTTAATATTAAAAATTTTGATGCTTTTCATCTGGCTTGTGCTGAAAATAACGCTGATATTTTTCTAACTATTGATAGCCGTCTATTGTCAAAATCATTAAGCTATAAGGATAATATAAATATAATAGTTGCTAATCCAATGATCTGGTTGGCAGAAGCTACTAATAATATTGTACAAGGAGGAGAAAATGACCCCAATTGAACTATATAGAAAAGGATTTAAAGCTCTTGTAGATGCTTTAGGATATGTTGACGCTATCAGATTTATTCGTCAATTTGATAATGGTAGTGGAGACTATACAGAAGAACGTCATCAATGGTTAGATAATGTAACAATGGATGAAATACTAGCCAATATTAAGAAACATCAAGAAACTATCTAGGGGAAAAAGATCAATAGGTTTTAATTTTTGATTCTTTAACCCAGGAGATGTTTTATGGAAAGAATAAATTACTCGCAAATTATTCAAGATATTTTAAGCAATCATTCTACCAATGATATAGCTAATGGTACAGAAATTCAATTGCTTTTTGATACGCAACGTCATCATTATCAAGTATTAAATATTGGTTGGAAACAACAAATTAGAACCTATGGGGTGATCATTCATGTTGATATTAAGGATGATAAAATCTGGATACAAAGAGATGGTACGGAAATTGGTATTGCTAATGAATTAATAGCTGCTGGTGTCCCTAAAGAAGATATTGTTTTAGGATTTCATGCTCCTTATAAACGGCAATTTACAGGTTTTGCGGTGGGATAATAAATACTTTGAGTAAATTATTTGTTGATGTTAAAAATCGGGAATCTTTTCGTGGGTTTTAAGATCCTCGACTTCTAGCATGAATTAATCGTTTATAAATAAGATTGAAACCAGAAGTCGGGGATTTGGAGGTGTGGTAAATATTCCCGGCTTCTGTTTGATTTACCGAAAATTGTAACTGGATCAGGTTTATATTGACGTATTACCTTGAAAATAGTATTATCTTCCGTGTAGATGGTAATAAGCAGTAAATTTTATGTCAGCAGAATTTTCTACCCCAGACAGCTTATGGATTATTACAGAAGAAGTGGCAGAAACCTCAACGACGACTATTGGCGCTAGAGGTAGTCATGATACAGGTGGATTATTGGGAAGTAAAACTACTGAGGAACAAATAATAGTCACTAAAGAAAAAGACAAAGTAGTAATTACTAGGCGTAAAGTTGAGGTAACAAAACTCAAGCAGGAAATGAGGGGATTTATACAAGCTATGCGAGAATGTTTAGATGAAGCTGATACCGATGACTCTAAAATCCGCCTAGACGAAGTGGAAGTTTCTGTAGAAGTCAATGGGGAAGGACAACTGAGTTTATTCGGAACAGGCGGAAAAGTAGGCGGTAAAGGTAGTCTGACATTTAAATTCAAGCGACAACCATAGATTAAAATATATCTGAATTAAAATAGACCTCTCCGATAAAGATTGTAGAGACGTTCCATGGAACGTCTCTACAAAGAACGTCTCTACAAAGAACGTCTCTACAAAAAACGTCTCTACAAAAAACGTCTCTACAAAAAACGTCTCTACAAAAAACGTCTCTACAAAAAACGTCTCTACAAAAAACGTCTCTACAAAGGTTTCAACTCACGCATATTGAATTTTCGGAGCTTTCTAATGGGTAAGAATTGGGCAATTAGTATTGGCATTAATCAATATGACAACCTGCAACCCCTAAACTTTGCTAAACGGGACGCAGAAGCAATGGCCGCTTGGTTTCGGGAAGAAGCCAAATTTGATCAGGTGTTTTTGTTTACAGCGGACTCTCCACCCATTCCCGCTAATACACCAATTCCCACTCAACCAATTTACGGACGAGTGCGGAGATTTTTGCAAGCACAATTTGAACAACCTCTATTAAAACCAGAAGATAATTTATGGTTCTTTTTCGCTGGACATGGTATGCGTCATGCTGACAAAGATTATTTAATGCTTGCAGATAGTGATCCTGGTGCTATTGAACAAACAGCTATTTCCGTTGAATACATTACTGAAAGATTGCGTCGTAGTCGTGCTGATAATGTAGTTTTGTTATTAGATGCCTGTCGAGAAGAAAGTAGTCGTAGCGGTTTAGGAATAGGTGAAGAAAAGCATCAAGGAGTAATTACTTTTTATTCCTGTGCTGCTAACGAAAAATCTTGGGAAATTGCCGAATTACAACATGGTTCATTTACACACACACTATTAACAGGTTTAAGATTACATGGTGAAGCTAATTGTGCCACTGTGGAACGATTAGATAGATATATTAATTCTTTCGTTCCTCAATTAAATATTAAATATCAAAAGCCAAGACAAAATCCTTATCTCAAGGCAGAACCGCCATATAAAATGTATTATATTTTGTTAGAGCAATCTGCTACGCTTAAAGATGTTGAATCATTAAAATTACAGGCATCCTTATCTGAAAATTCTGGAAATTTTGAGTTAGCAGAACAAATATGGATTAGAGTTTTAGGTGTGTCCCGTGCTGATTTAGATGCAATATCGGCTATTCAAAGAATTGCAATTAAAAAGAATAATTCAACACCATTACCAATTTCTCAACCTGTTGGTAATTCTGAATCTCCTGGTTCATCTAGAAGTGGGGATACTATGTCATCTACACAGATACTTGAACTTGCTGAAAAGATTAAAGAAAATAATCGCAAACAAGAGGAATACCGACAGGCTGTTTTAAAAGAAGTTGAACAACAGTTTCCTCTAAATCAAAAAAGTATTGATAATTTAGCTAATTTACAAAGATCCTTGCAACTCAGTGAAGAGGAAGTATCAGGAATAAGACAACCAATTTTTATTCAGAAAGAAGCAGAATATAGAAAACGCGAAGAAGAAGATAGAATCAGAAAAGAACAAGAGTCCAAAAGAATTCGTCAACAACATCAGCAAAATTTAGAGCAGTATGAAGAGGCATTTTTAACAAAAATTGAAAGAGAATATCCCCTTCGTCAAGCAAGTATAAATAAGTTTAAAAAACTACAAAACTCTTTCCAACTCAGTAAACAAGAAATATTGCAAATAGAACGGCCAATTATTGCTAAAAAAGAAGCTGAATATCAAAAACTTCAGGAGGAAAATAGAAAAACATCTGGAAATCCTTCAGGGTCAAACCCACCTCCTATAAAACGCAGACAATTTTTAATTTATGCTGGTTTAGGAGGAACAGGTTTAGTTACTACTGTTGTATTTAGTCAGATATTGAAGCCTACAGTACAACCTAAACAAGTACAACCTAAACTACTTGAATTATTAACATTTACATTTACAACTAAAACAGTTAACAAAACAGGAAAAATAGTTAATCAAGAGAATCATCAAGCTAAATATTTTAAAGAAGATTTGGGGAATAATATCACCCTGGAAATGGTACAAATCCCTGGTGGTTCTTTTAAAATGGGTTCACCAGAATCAGAAAAAGGTAGGTATGAAAGTGAAAGTCCACAACATGAGGTAAATGTACCTGCTTTTTCTATGGGTAAATTTGTTGTGACTCAAGAGCAGTACCAACAAATCATGGGTAACAATCCTTCTCATTTTACCGAAAAAGGAGCAAAACGTCCTGTAGAACAAGTGTCTTGGAATAATGCTGTAGAGTTTTGTCAAAAGTTGAGTGAAAAGACAGGACGGGAATATCGTCTACCCAGCGAAGCAGAATGGGAATATGCTTGTCGTGCGGGGACGACTACACCCTTTCATTTTGGGGAAACGATTACAACTGAGTTAGCTAATTATGATGGAACTTACATCTATGCTTCTGAGCCAAAAGGTAAAAATCTTGGACAAACAACAAATGTATATAGTTTTTCCCCTAATGCTTTTGGATTATACAATATGCACGGCAATATCTGGGAATTGTGTCAAGACGATTGGCATAATAATTATATAGATGCGCCTAAAGATGGTAGTGCTTGGACAAGTCCAAGCGGTAATGTAAAGGCGATGCGGGGCGGGTCTTGGATCCACAATCCTCGAAACTGCCGTTCTGCGTCTCGCAACGGCGACGTTAGGGACGTGCGCGACTACATCGACATCATTATTGGTTTTCGTGTTGTGTGTGCTGTTGGGAGGACTTAGTAGCCCTTTGCACTATTGCGCTTTTGCCCTTTTTCCTTCTTTTCTTTCCCCTTAATAGCGTAGTGTAACGGAGCGATCTAAAAATTTTTATTTGAAGTGGCGTTAGCCATAGTGTGACGAAGCCATAACCCAACAAACGGCATATTTAAACCCCACTTTTTGGTGTTGCTATGGGAGTTGGTTTATTTTCCTGGGGTAATACTTGTTTAGCGGCATTTTCAGCAGCTTGTTTAAACATTGGTTCTAACTTATCACGCCAATATTTAATATTCGGGAGCTTTTCAGGATGATCTCGATAAGCTAAAACTTCATCCCATTTACCATTATCAATAGCCTTATTAATATCCTTCGCTAAAGCCTCAGCTTTTGCCCAATCATGCTGCCATTGATTAACAGTATCCACCGTTTCTTGAATTCCAGAAATAGCATTTCCCGAAGTTGATTTTAGCAAAGAAATTGCTCCTTGTAAATCTCCTGATTCAAATTTTTCTCTAGCTTTTGCCACCGTTTTAGATTTATCTTCAGTAGCAGCCGGAGTTGGTTTGGGTGCAGAAGTTTCCACAGCAGGTTTTTGTGAAACTTGAGGAACAGGAAGGGATGCAATTAAAGAACTATCATCTACAATTTGAATAGCTAAACCTTTGTCACGTCGGCAAGAAATCCATGTTTCATTATTAGAAATAATATCAGAATGCGCCCAAGCCAAGCGACCAGATGAAAGTTTAATTTCTACCCAGCCGCGATTTGTGCGCTTACCCGTCACCTCAAATTTACTAGCTGCACCCAAGGTCTTCAAAATATTATCAGAATTAATCGCACTAGGTTCAGAACGAATATTAGAATTAGCCGCAACTACAGCCAGACAATTATTTATTAATTTGGTCTTTTCTCCTGTCCAATTACCAGTTAAATTCTGTAAATTGGGATATATATTTGTAAATAAAGCCGCTACACCACCTACTAATAATATGCCAATTAATAAAGGTAAAGGATCAGGTTTATTAGATTCTTGAGGAATATATTGTTGTTGAGGGGCAGGTTGAGAAGGAACACGATTAGCGGGAGAAACCGCCATTGTTTTCTGTATAAATCTGGAAGCTAGGGGTGGTGGAGATTGATAAATAATTTGAGGAGATAGGGACGGTTGGGATAATTCTGGGGTGATATTCACCAAGTCTCGACAAGCTTGTAAGGCTTCCGTTGCTGTTTGATAGCGTTCTTTGAAATGATAACGCACCATCTTCGTTAAAATTGCGACTAACTCAGGATTAACAGGAATTAAATGCTGCCAGTTAATTTCCCCTGTATCTGGATCTTCTTGTAATTGACTAACTGGGACTCCCGTTAATGCTTGAATAGCAATAATCCCCAAAGCGTAAATATCGCTATTAGGTCTAGGCTTACCTTGTCCCTGTTCTGTAGGCATATAGCCAGGCGTGCCAATAGCTACCGTAGCCGTTTGTTGTCCGCCCACCACAACCAAAGGGGAGCGTAGTTGTTTAACTGCGCCAAAATCTACTAAAACTAATTTATAATCAGCCTCACGGCGAATAATATTATCTGGCTTAATATCGCGGTGAATCACACCTTCTTGGTGAACAAACTCTAAAATACTCAAAATTTCCAACAGCATTTGCATAACTTGGACTTCACTCCAAGGCTGTCCGGGAATGAGTTCTTCACTCAGAGTGTGGCCGTCAATAAATTCTTGGACTAAAAAGAATTCTTGATTTTCGTCAAAATAAGCTAAAAGCCTGGGTATTTGGTCATTGTTGCTCAATTTCTCTAAAGTTTCTGCTTCGCTATTAAACAGGCGTTTAGCAGTAACAAAGATGTTAGGGTCAGAATTAGCTGGTTTCAGGTGTTTAACCACGCAGATGGGGTTGCCTGGCCGTCTGGTATCTTGGGCAATATAGGTTTGACCAAATCCCCCTGTCGCCAAGACGCGAATGACTTGGTAGCGATGATCTAGTAATTTGCCTATCATAATTTCCCTCCCCAGCTTTACAGCTTAAATTTTCCTGCTAGTAGTAAATATCTCCAAATTTCTCTTTCTGAAATCAGGTATCTTGAGAAAAGATTTAAATTAAAAGTATAGTTTTTTCATCGAACCAAATTGTTAATTTTACTATCAGTATCCATATTTACTAGCTATGCCACCTAAGATAACTAATTCTACCTCATGGCAACAAGCTGAAATCTTGATGCAACCTGCTTTTATTCGCGTGATTGATAATCTTCGCAAGCAGTTGGATATATCTGACTGGAAAGGGACTTACCAGGATGTGTTGACTTGGCCTGCTAACACTACTGATGAAACTAAAGCCTTGGTAACTCAGTTGGTGCAAGAAATGGAAACCGCAACACCAATACAAGTAGAAGAAATTAGAAAAACTCTGGCTAGTTTGCCTATGCCCCATCCGGGATATAACTTGCTTTTACAACGTCACGGGGAACAAGTCAATATAGATTTATGGGATTTGTGTTATCAAGTATGTTTTCTGAATTATAGTCCAGAGAATACAGCGGTTGATATTGATACTAGCTTAATTGATGAATATGGCGATGTGGATTGGCAATATTTAGAAAATAAAACTCAGATATTGGTGGAACAGGTTTTCGCTAGTTTACCAATATTAGGCGATTAAAAATCGCAGCTACACAAACAAAGTCCGCCTACGCGGACTAACAGGACTCACGCAAAATATCTCTCAAACCCTCATTTCTCCGTGACCTCTGTGCCTCTGTGGTTCGTTATTCTTGTACCGTAAATAAGTCCTAACTAATTTAACCTTAAATCCTGGACATCTTGATAGCGTAGCGTGGCGTATGACTCCTACGTCGTCACGCAAGCTATAGCCATTTCTGACAAAATACTGATTAATATTTCCTATGAGATTGATTTCTGAACCACCAATTGCGGTCAAAATTCAAAAGATGAAACAACGGGTGCGGTGGCAGCATTCGAGTATTCTACAGCAGGGCATTGACCAAACCTGTATAGTGATAGATGATGGCAACTCAGACAGTCCAGAATTTTCGTTTATGGTGATGGGTGATACTGGGACTAAATCCCATTCTGGACACCATCCCCAACGGGAAGTTGCCAAAATGATGTTAAATCATGGTGATGATTGCCGGTTTGTGCTGCACACTGGTGATGTGATTTATATGGTGGGTTCTCGTGAATATTACCCAGCCAATTTTATTGAACCTTATCGGGAATTTTTGGTAGGCGGTAATCAACCCCAAGATATCACTTATGATCAAATGGTATTTCAGTTGCCAATTTTACCAGTATTGGGTAATCATGATTACTATGATGTGCCTTTATTGTATCGGTTGCTGACTGGTCCAACTTTGCCTTTGCGGCGAATGTTTCGTTATAAAAATATTGAAATTGGTTGGCATGGATCAAATCAAGGTGATGCTTATGCTAGAGCATTTTTAGATTATTTGGCGGAAGTTTCTCCAGCGGAGTTAGAACAGCATTTAAAACAGCATTACACCGCTAAAACTGGTATGGGTCGGTGTTTGCGTTATCAACCGGGAAGTTTTACGCGTTTACCTAATCGCTATTATAATTTTTGTTACGGTGGGATTGACTTTTTTGCCTTAGATTCTAATACTTTCAATACTCCAGATCCTTTACCTCATAACCAAGCTGGGGATAATTTTCGTCGGGAACTAGAAACCCGTCGTCAGGAAATTGATCAAGAAGAATTACGGATGTTGACGGAGTTTGACAAGCTGAATCCCGAAAAACCTGATCAAGCGGAATTATTGGCGGAACTTGGTGCTAAATTAGACCAAATAAATGAAGTGAAAATTGATATTGAAAAGCAATTGGCATCTCACACCAATACTAATGTTGATTTTGAACAATTGGCGTGGTTAAGAGATAGATTAATTGCATCTTGGCATAATTCCGCAGTCAGGGGACGGGTAATATTTTTACACCATCCACCTTATGTTACAGAAGGAAGTAAATGGAATCAAGGACAGACTTTAGCTGTCCGTCATCGTTTACGGGAGGTTTTCGATGAGGTGGCGAAAAATTTAGGTAATCTCACGCAGGAACACCCGGTAGTAGATATAGTATTTAGCGGACACGCCCATTGTTTAGAACATTTGCGGACAGTTAATACAGGACACGCAGACTCTCATACTAATTATATTATTTCTGGTGGTAGTGGTCGCGGTCCTCGTCGTCAACGCCAAGAAGGGGGAGAATTAATGGAAACCTTTACCAGCAATAATGATCTTTCCATTCGCAAGGTTGCAGATTCGCTGTTGTATGTGGGACGGAGTGGTAGCGGTTTTGAGAGTAAAAAACCTTATTCTTGTGTGCGGGTGGATGTGTTGGAGGGTTTTCCGGCTAAGTTTATGATCACACCTTTAGTTACAGAGTTAGTTGAGGGTAAATGGTGCGAACGTCAATTAAAACCTTTGATAATTTAATCTTTGTAAGTAGGTCAACATAATAAAACCAAATTGTGTAAAGAAAAGTAAAATCTCCAAAAACCTCTTCACTCTTGCATGAGTGCCTCTTGCCTCTTGCCTCTTGCCTTTCCACAACGATAATTTTTAACGCCGACCTACTTATTTGTAGTGATATCCTATGTGAAAAACCGCAGATTAATTCAGTCCTGCGGTTATTAACGAAAACTCTAGGCTTGAGGAATCAAATTGGTGGTTTTATTCACATTATCCCAAACTATCCAGTTGATATTATTGGCTAAATCATCGGCTTGATTGGTAACTTTAAAATAGAATTTGTCACCGTTTTTAAACTGCACAGCAAAATCAGCATTTTGGGCAAAAACAACTATAAAACCCCTATCCCGTAAGCAATACATTGCCCAATTTTTTAAAGATTGTTTCTGGGGTTCGTGGGGAATTGGTGGATTAGCAATTACGTCTGCAATGACTTTTAAAATTTTTTCCATTTTTGGATTTAATCAGGATCACAACGAATTTCTATCATAAACCCATCGGGGTCATAAAAGTACACTCCTCTACCAGTAGGACGGGTAACGGGTCCATAAGCAATAACTAAATTATTTTCTGTAATTACTGCTAATGCTTGATCAAATAATTCTGGATCAATATCAAAGGCTAAATGATATGCTCTGGTAAAGGACTTACTGGGATCTGGATTTGGTGGTAATAATTCTGGTTCTCCAAATAAGTCTATAATTGTGCCGTCGGGAGTGATGAAATTAGCGACTTTACCAGCATTGACAAGTTCTATTAATGTGGCGGGTATTTCTTCTCCTGTGAGTTCGTGTAAGCCTAAAATCTGACCGTAAAAATGGCGAGAGGCTGCCATATTTTGGACGTTAAAGGCGATATGATGAACTTTGCGAAGGTAGCCAGTGGGAATACTTGTTTGAGAAATCATATTTTTTATAACGAACCACTTCAGACACAGAGAACACAGAGATAAGAACAAGTCTATGGATTTAAAATTATCTGTAAATCGAGTATAAAGCCAGGTAAAATATCTTCACCAGAAAGTTTTGGTGGGTTGTCAAAATCAAAGTTTAAAACTTCTACATCTTTTCCGTAACAATAAATTTCTACTGAGGGTGTTTGCGGATCAATTAACCAACCTAAAAGCGCCCCATTATTTTGATATTCTCGCATTTTAGTGCGTAATTTTTCTAAACTATCAGTTTCCGAGCGCAATTCAATCACAAAATCAGGACAAAGGGGGGGAAACCGTCTTTTTTCTTCTTTACTTAAAGCCTCCCAACGTGCTAGTTTTACCCAAGCTGCATCAGGACAGCGATAAGCACCACTAGGTAATTTAAACTCTGTAGAAGAATCAAATACTTTACCTAATTTAGTTTGACGATTCCAAATACTTAAATCTGTAGTTATATCTGAGTTCCTAATTCCGCTTTCTCCACCTGTGGGGGGCATAATAATTAATTCTCCGGTTTGGGTAAGTTCTAATTGCCAAGGTTCGTTAGCAATGCAAAGTTGATAAAACTGCTCATCTGTTAAATTTACTGCGGGAGGTATGTTTAAGGTGAGGGTTTCCATAGATTTTGCTTAAAGAGGCTAGTTTTATTATCAGATAAAATTCATGAAAATTCAGAAAAATTTAGGTTAGGCGATCGCTAAAATTGACCCCAATGATATAGTACAATACCGATCCAATACTGCTCGGTTAGTCCTCGAAACGAAACCCAACGAAATCCTTGGTAATGTTGGGTTTCGCTGTCGCTCAACCCAACCTACATTTCCTTAACTATTTCTTCCTTTGCGTCTTTGCTTCTTTGCGTCTTTGCGCGAAACTTCAATAAAAATCATTGTAAAAATGGTGGGTTAAGCTGTAATTAACCCACCCTAAAACTACCTCCTATATTCATCCCCACAATCACCAATTAACTGATACAAATCCCGTGACTGTTGAGAAACTGCATCTATTTTCCCTATATCCTCAGCATCTAAATTAAAACCAAACACCTTAGCATTATCTGACAAATGTTCCGCAATTCCTAATCTAGCACCGACAATTACACCCCCGACTGCTGGCTGATTTAAAATGTAATTTACAGCCACATTAGCAATACTAACTTGATGTTTATCAGCGATTTGTTTCAGAGTATATAGTAACTCTTGAAATAATTTCCAACCACCCCAATTAGCAATCATTTGTTTGTATTTTCTCAAGCTAGTGGTGTTGATTTCTGAGCTTTTTGGTTCTGGGTTACTCAAATATTTTTCTGATAACAAACCACCGCAAACACTACCATAGGCAAATATTTTGATATTATGATCTTGACAGAATTTAACCATATTTACTTGTGGTCTTCTGTCAACTAAGGAAAACTGGACTTGATTAGAAACAATCTTGATTCCTGCTTCGGTGATAATTTGCAAATGTTCCGTATCAAAATTAGTTAAAGCTAAATGTTTGATTTTACCTTCAGTTTGCAATTCTGCCATATATTTGAGAGCATCTAAATAATTAGAGTCTCCATATTCCCACCAATGGAACTGCATTAAATCTAATGATTTAACATCCATTCTTCTCAAAGAAATATCAATATTGTCCTCGACCAGTTTTTTTGTCATCTTCCCCGCACGAGGAACCCATTTTGTAAAAGCTTGAATATTATTTACAGCTTCTTCTCCACGAGTCGCAATTAATTGACGACGAAATTCACCAATAAAATCTTCTGCTGGTCCATAATGATCTGCTAAATCCCAGGTTGTAAAACCAGCATCTACATATTGAAACATGGACTCAATAGCAGTTGTGGGGTTAATGCGTCCATGTCCTCCCGAAACTTGCCACATTCCATTTAAAATTCGGCAAATTTTCAAGTCGGGAGTAAATTGTAAATAGCTTTCTTGAGGTAACATCATATTTTTTATCTTGTTATTTCCAGTCTTTTTCTGCTTGTTCCAAAACATAAGCCGCAACTTTCTGAATTTCTTCTGTTGTCAATCTTTCTTTATAAGCTGACATATTATTTTTACCATTAGTAACAATGGTTGTAATCGCTGCTAAAGAATCCATTCCATATTTTTTAAGTGCATTCTTTTTGAGGTTTTTACCCCGTCTAATAATGTTTCCTCCATTAACATGACAACCAGCACAATGGAAACTAAAAATTTCTGCACCATTTCCTGCATCTAAAGCATTAGCAGGTAAGGTAAAATTGATAGTCCACAAACAAAATGTGCATAATATCAATATTATTACTTTTTTCATAAAGCTTCAAAATCAGAGATGAAGCCGACAAATTTTGTACATTCTTCTTGAAAAGATTCGGCTTCGCTAACATCTTCAATTTTATAAGACATGATGCGTTTTCCATCTGGCATTTTTTTAGAACCAATCAATTCAGCTTGGTAATTTACTACCATTTTCTTAAATTCAACACCGTACACTTTCCAAGCTTCACCATCACAAGTGATATTTACCCGCCACATAATTAGAATCTAGTTATTGATCAATATTGATTATTTCATAAATTGGCAACATTTAACTAAAAAAATCAAAAATTCAGGGATATTGTGATTAATGTACTTTAAACTACCTGGAGATAGATATGATTTTATATCTTTAGAGGGTGTTAATAGTAAAAATATTTCGCCATACTGAATGTAAGTGTTGTATGAGATTTGCATTTAATATGACCATGAATAAAAACGTTAAAGAACAAATTCAATTAGATTTACGCCAAGCTCAAGAAACAGGACAATTAAAATCTGAACGGATTCGGGAAATTGTGAAATCTGCTGTTTCTCAAGTAGGTTCTGAATTTCAAGAAGGTTCTCATGAATTGCGTAATTTAGTTAATGATGCTGTTTCTACCGTCGTTGATAATTTGCAAGAAAAAGGTAGTGAATTTAGAGAAGGAGTTGTAGCTTCAATTGAAGGCGCTATGGAAGCTATAAGTCTGAAAAAACACTCAGATATTGTCAAAACCCAAACCGAAATTAAGCAGCTACAAGCTCAATTAGATCGGGAAGAAGAAGAACTACAAGCAGAAATTGAAGGAATTTTAACCAAGATAGTCGAAACGAGTCAAGATAAATCAGCAGATACAAAAATTGCGATTGATTCAGCAATTGATTCTATCAAAGATAGTGAAGAAATCGGATTATTAAAGAAACGCTATGCACAATTACAAGCACAATCGGCAATTGTCAGAGCAAATTTATCCGCACGTTATAGTGGAAGTGATCAAGAGGTACAGGATTATTTAAATGAAGCAAAACAATGGTGTGATAAATCCCATCCCAAAGCCGAATCTATCACAGCACAAGTAAAAGAAAGTTACTCATCTCTAGAAAAAAAATTGACAGACGCAGGTGCAGTTATAGCAAAGAAAGAACGTCAATTAAAACAAACTTTACGCGAGTTACTTTTAGCAACGGCTGATTTATTCAAAGATAAAGATATTCGTGCTTAAAGACTAACTATCCTTTAGATCCCCGACTTCTTAGAGAAGTCGGGGATCTTGTTATTGTTACATACTTAATAAGTACCTTCCTCTCTATTCATATTTTCTTCATGCTTGACAATTACCCAAACTGCATGAATGCTACCAGGAAGCCAACCAAGCAAAGTCAGCAAAATGTTAATTAACAAAGTTGGACCAAATCCAACTGTGAGAAAAACTCCCAAGGGGGGTAAAAATAACCCGATAAGTATCCGTAATAAGTTCATGGATATTTCCTAGTTTTTAAATTGGGTTTACCTATTGATTATCTTGTAATTCAAAACCTTTTTCTGCGAAGTATTTACTGAGAAAGGTATTAGCTAAAGAAAGAACTACAGGACCGAGAATAAAAGCGATTAATCCTTGAACTTGAAAACCTGGAACTAAAACTGATGCTAACCAAAAGCAAATTCCGTTAACAATGAGGGAAAAACCCCCCAATGTCAGATATGTCAAAGGTAAAGACAAGATATTAATAGTTGGTTTAATTCCACTATTAATTAAACCAATCACAACCGCAGCAATTAAAGCTGCGGGGAAATTAGCAATATCTACACCAGGAACAACTAAATCAACAATCAGCAAACTTAAAGCTGTAGCGAGTGCGATGAAAAAATATGACAACATTTTTTACCTCAGTAACAGCAATATCTGTGCTGATTACTATTTTCAAAGATAGACTAATATTTCACATCTTTTCTTAGATATAATCTTGATCTATCTTAGGTTAGATTAAATAATAAATTTTCAGTAAGATACCCGACCA